>JANXMY010000138.1 GCA_025354405.1 Armatimonadota bacterium | reverse complement strand
GGAACGTCAGGCAGCAGAAACAAAGGAAGCGCATCTTCGGGCTTACGGGCTGCTTAGATACTCCGTAAAGTATCATCGGCAGATTTCCCCGGCGAAATCAGGGGGTTATTCGGCGGGGGGCGGGGGGAGTCCTGCTTGGGGGAAATTGGGGAGATTTAAACCCGGCCACCAGACCCGGCCTTGAAAGGCCGGGCTATTCGGAGAAAGCCCCTCCGGGGCTGGGAAACAGTCTGCCCGGATAGACGTAGAGACCTCAGCAGCATCGGGGTCGAAGGCGACCGTAGTTTGCGGTACGGGGGTAGGTGAAGCGAAGCGGCTCGGGCGTGCTTTGCTGTAATCGGATCGATATTCCGGCAAGAGTTCTTTGGAGGTTCAGTTTTGACAAGTACTCGGCTGGGTTTTCCCTCAGGCCTCGCATCTCCCATCCGACCTCATCGCCGAACTGCTCAATTGTCCACCCCCGAAGGTGACAATCCTCTACGACAGAATCGCGCAGGTCAGAAGGGCTGATGGTGCGCTCTGGGGGCAATTGTTCAAACAACTCCGAGGGCGTTAGATTCAGCACTTCGAACAGTCGGCTCAGCTCGGCCAGCGACAGCGTGAGGCTTAAAGCATACCTGTATCGCGACAACGCCTCAGCGAGGCAACTAAATATGCGGGCGATCAGGGTGCAATGACTCTAGAAACGTCGCAGCCAGTGATAGAAGAAAAGAGAAAAGATACAGACCGCTCCCCCTACCTCAAGCGCATCTACAAACGACCGGCTCAGGGTGAAATTAGCCCCACCGCCTGCGAGCCCGCCGCATATGCAATCAATATTAACTTGCCGAAACGATTTCGCCTTTGTTCTTTCTCTATATTGCTGGAAACTCATCATCGACCGGCCTCTTTCGTGTCTGCGTGTTGCCTCCCACCAGTACGAAGCTGTTAGTCGTCCTATATTACGTGGCAGCCTTACTACTGATGTGCAAAGTCTGAAAAACCACTGTCATCATTACCGTAGCGCCTGAAAATTCAACAGCTAAAAGATCGGGATAACCCTTCCGCTTGCCCCCATCTTGTTCGATGACAAGGACCGCCTCAGAAATAGCTGGGGAGTCGTCGTTGGCCAGCACATTTTCGATATAACAGCCAAATTCATAAGCTCGGAACAGCACGACCCCGCCGAACTCGAAATGCCATAGGCGCTCCTGCCAATCCTGGTAAACCACGACCGCTTGCCCATTCTCCAATTGCGCTTCGATGATCCTCCCATCTGAGTAGCTGACGCGCCCTAGTTCCTGTCTGATATTTTCGAGGCTCATGTTCAGTAATTAGTCGACGTGTGCAACGCATCATTGTGCAGTTATCTTTGGGGGCGGCGGCCAACTAGTCACATCTTTTACAACTGCATCAGTAATAGCCGCGTCACCGCTTTTCTCATGTGCCATTCGTGCGGCTTGCCTATTCCAGAAGTAGTAACGTGGAAATTGCATGATACATCACAATAGCTTGGGCATGACCACTCGTATGCGGGCTTTGAAGGATGCCTTGAAAAGCTTTATGGTCGGATCTTTCCAGAAATTCATAGTACCATAGTAATAGCTGAGTGCGAGGCAACTGAGTGCGAAAAGCAGCGGCCTGACGACCATGGTTATGTACAGGCGCAGACGGTATCTTTCATTCGGTTTCAGCGATAGATCCGGCGATAGCCAAAGTACCCAATTGGGCAGTGGCTTATTTCCCCATCTCTTATTCGGGCGTGTCCAATACGCTTCCCAAAAACCAAGGTGTTTTTCCGACAGTATCCCCAGGATAGCGCCCGAATTGCTTGAGTCTAGTGGCTGCATTCGGTCGCTTCTAGCCCTCACCCATTATACGCTATTTCTCCCAAAAGCGTGGGAAACGCGCCCCCACAATTTCATCGAAACCTCTGCCTCAAAAAATAGTAGACATATTTTGCGGAAACGCTTGACAGAGGCAGGAGACAAAAGTATACTATAAATAACCCTGACCGATGGACAAAATTCCTTTGCCCTCCAGACAGTCGGTCAGGGGGTTTTTGGGGAAGTCTGGCAGGGCGGTGGAGCTGAAAGGGTGGTGAAGAATGGCAGCTTTGAGTTTTCCGTATGATGCGCGCCGTAAAGATGGGGCGCTGCTGGCTTCGGCGGTGGGGGCCGGGGCGCGGGTGTTTAAGGGCGGGCTGGTGACGGTGGCGACGGCCACGGGGCTGGTGCAGGCGGGGGCGGATAGCGCGGGATTGGTGTTCGTGGGGGTCGCCTATGAAAGCGTGGACAATACGGGCGGGGCGGCGGGGGCGAAGGCGGTGCGGGTGCACAAGAACGGCGTCTTTACTTATGCCAAGGCGGGGGCGGCGCAGGCGGATGTGGGGAAGACGGTGTTTTTAGTGGACGATGCCACGGTATCGATCGCGGCGACGGCCAACAGCATTCCGTGTGGGACAATTGTCGGGGTGCCCGACGGCGCCCATGTGCAGGTGCGGATCGATGGGCGGGTGAGTTAAGCCGCAAAAGTGAGAGAAAGGAGGCAGAAAAGAATGGAAACGGAAATTCGGATGGAAGTGGCGGGGCCGCTGACGTTCTCGGAGGAAGAGATGTCGAGTGAGCGTCCGGCGCGGCTGCTGGAAGTCGGGGAGTACCCGGATAAGGGGCTGACGCTCACAGAGGGCGATCTGGACGGGCTGATCGCCCGGTTCTCGGCGGGGCTGCCGGTGAAAGTCGAGCATACCGACTCGCCTCTCGACCCGCTGGGCACGGTGCAGCGGGTCTGGCGGGAGGGCGGGGCATTGTTTGGGATGCTGGCATTCCCGAGTGACCTGGGGGCGTTCCTGCGGCGGCGCGGGGCAGCGAAGCTGTCGGTGGGTCTGCACCGGGACCCGCTGCGGCTGGCGGAGGTCTCGCTGGTGCTGAAGCCGCGCGTGGCGGCGGCGACGCTGATGTGTGGCGGGGAAAGTGACCCGCGCGATTTGGAGATCAGTAAATTGCGGATGGAGCTGGCGGCGCAGGCGGTGGAGGCGCAGATCGGAGCCTTGAAAGCGGCGGGGCGGGTGGTTCCGGCGACGGAGGCCCTGGCGCGGGCTTTGCTGTCCGTGCCGGGGGAGGCGATGGTGACACTCAGCGAGGGACGGGAGCCGGCAGCGGAGGTCTTTCGCCGCTTTTTGCTGGCCCAGCCGGTGGTGGTAACGTTTGGCGAGACCGTAATCGCGGGGAAAGATGCGGGCGAGCACGGCTTCACACACTACGAACATATGTTCCTATCGGAGCGATTAGGCGTTGACCCGGCGAAGGTGGCCGCGCTTTTGCGGGAAGAGAACGAGCGGAAAGCAAAGGGGCAGAAAGAGGAAAATCATGCATATTGACACGCAGACAGTGATCGCGGCGTTGGTGGGGTTCCACCTGCTGGCGGCATTGGCCCGGGCGTTCTTTAAGGCCCCGAAGCAGCAGGCACAGATCAGCGCGATTGAGACGAAGGTAGATGATATTCTCGGGGCTTTGACCGGCCGCGTAGTGGTAGGCACGAGCGGCAGCGCGAAAGGGGACACAAAATGACACTGGTGAAATCGGATATTCCGCAGCTTTTGACGGCGGGGCTGAAGACAGCGTTCTTTCAGACCTTTGGGGAGACGCCCGCGCAGTGGGACAAGATTGCGACGCAAATCGTCTCTGACAAGGACACGGAGCAGTACGCGTGGCTTGGGGCTTTGCCGGGCCTGCGCGAGTTCGTGGATGAGCGGCAGCCGGGCGATTTGAAGCCCTACAGCTATGCGATCAAGAACCGGACCTGGGAAAGCACGATCAGTATCGACCGGACGGCCCTGGAGGATGACCAGTACGGGCAGATTGCACTGCGGATCCGGCAGATGGCGGGTGTTGCGAAGCAGCATCTGGACACGATCGTCTTCGGCCTGCTGGCCTCGGGCTTTTCCGGGAGCGGTTACGATGGGGTTCCGTTCTTCGGGACGCATACCCAGGGGAGTGCGCAGAATAATAAGGGAACAGATGTTCTGAGCTCAGCCTCGCTCCAGGCAGCGATCACGGCGATGATGCGCTTCACGGATGACCAGGGACGGCCGGCGGCGGTGAGGCCGGATATCCTGGTGGTGCCGCCGGAGCTGTACTGGGAAGCGTCGACGCTGCTGAACTCGGCACTGTACCCGGATCCGCTGGCCACTGCCAATCAGGATCTCAGCGCGAACCCTCTTCAGGGCCTGCTGACACTGGTGACGACTCCTTACCTGGCGGACTCGAGCGACTGGTTCCTGCTGGACACGAAGCGCGTCGTGCGGGCGGTGGTACTGCAGATGCGGAAGCCGTTCGAGTTCGAGGCACTGGAAGGCAGCTCGGAGAATGGTTTCCTGCGGGATCAGTACCTGTACGGTGTCCGTGCCCGCTACAATGTCGGCTTCGGCGACTGGCGGGCGGCATTCGGGGCGCAGGTGGCGTAGAGACGAAGTGAAAATCCGTTGCGGGAGTAAAGGGCGGGGATAGGGAGTAAAGGGCGGGGGCAAGCCCTGCCCCTACTTTCCAGAGGGACGAGCGAGAGGGAGAGATGATTATGACCATTTTGACGATCACGCGTGATGATTTGAAGAAGCTGTGTGCGCTGGATTTGACCGATACAACGCCGGATGCCGCGCTGGATGCGGTTATCGCCGCCGAGCAGAGCGTCCTGGAGTACGTACTGGACCCGGCGGTGCTGATGGCGTCGCCGGGCAGTGAGGGGCTGCGGGCAACGCTGACGCTGGGAGTTTCTGAGACACTGTCGGGGAGTTATCTGCGGCGACTCGCGCGGGCACCGGGGGCGACGGACGATTTCCACATCGGGCCGCTGAACGTTTCAGCCTCGAAAACTGATAGCCTGCCGCAGATCGCGGAGCGGCTGGCAGCGCAGGGCCTCAAGCGATTGGAGCCGTTCCTGCGGGCCTCGAAAATGGTGGCATCGGATGCGGTGGACGGCAGCCCAGAGGGATCGAGCAAGACGCCGCTGCTGGCAGCGATGGCGTCGACCGGCTCGCTGTTTGATGCTTCGTTTGGCCTGGACTCTGGATTTAGTGAGGAGGTGATGCGATGAGTGATCGGCAGGCGCAGGGGCATCTGCGGCGCATTGTGTCGCTGTTCGGGCGGCATGGTGAGACCTTTACGCTAACCCGGTCCGGGGAGAGCCGGACTCAGAACGGCCTGTTTGCCCCGATGGATGGTCAGACGGTCGCGACCTATTTCGATGCCAATGAGTCGGTCGGTCTGCAAAAACCCGCCCTGTCGCTCTATCTGGACGGCGGGCAGACTGATCCGCCTCGGGTCAACGACGTCTATTTTCGTGACGGGCGGCTGTGGACGGTGCGCAAGACGCAGCTTTTTCGCCTGGGCGACACGCCGCTGCTGATTTTGGCACTGTGTGATTAGAGAAGAACTCACCCCGACGCAAGCGTCGGCCCTCCCGAAACGGGAAGGCACGGAGTGGGGAGCGAGTCAATACGAAAGGTAAACAAATGATGCTGACATTAGAGAGAGAATTGCTGTCCCCTGCCCTGCTGCCGCCGACACAGGGATATCCCTGGCAC
>JANXMY010000124.1 GCA_025354405.1 Armatimonadota bacterium | reverse complement strand
TTACGCCGACCTATACCAGATCCACCGGCCTGATCCCCTCAGCAATCCTGAAGAGACCGCCGCCGTGCTCGATGATCTGGTTGCCGAGGGCCTGATCAAGTCCGTCGGTATCTCCAATTACTACCCCCAGCAGACCCTGGCACTTAAGAAGTTCCTGAAGGCCCCGATCGTCTCGAACCAGATCGCCATCTCTCTCCTGCGCCTCGATCCGATCTACGAAGGCGCAGCCGGCGGCAATGGCGACGGCGTTCTGGACCAGAGCCTGGAGCTTGGAATTACCCCCCTGGCCTACAGCCCCCTCGGCGGCGGCTGGCTTTCCGGGCGGCGTGACCTCAAAGATGCCTCCCCGGCCGCGCAGCGGACCCTGGCCGCCCTGGCCGAGCTGAGCCCCCTCTACAACGATGCCACCCCCGGCCAGCTTGCCCTGGCCTGGCTTCTAGCTCATCCGGCGAAGATCATCCCGCTGGTCGGCTCCAACAATCCCGTCCATATCCGCGAGGCCGCCGGGGCCGCCTCGATCACCCTCTCCCGCACCGACTGGTACAAGCTCTGGGTCGCTGCCCGGGGCAATGCCGTCCCCTAGAAACACAGACACAAAAGCCGAGACACAAAAAAGCCCGCTTCTTCGCAATGAAGAAGCGGGCTTTTTAACGTCGAGTCGACTATTTCGCCATCGCGTGGCGACTTCGGGCCGTGACGATCAAGCCGCCAAGGCCCAGAGCGAGCAGAAGGCCCAGGGAGAGAGTCGTGGAAGCCTCCGGGACCGCGGGAGGTGCTGCCGAGACGTTAACTGTGTAGCTGCCGGTGTTTTGATTCCCATTCGAATCATAAAACATGCCCGTTCGCCCTGAAGCGAAGATAGAAGTAAAATTGGGGTTACCATCCTCACTAAATGGATCATTGATATTACTTCCGACAGCTGCAGTGCTATCGAACTGCGTCACGACAAGTGTGTAATTCCCAGCCGTCAGCTTCTGAGCGAGATAAGAATCAAACGAATTCACCGTTCCATTTTTCGGTCGGTTATAATTGAGAGTGTCATCATCGTTATATGCGACATAGGTATTCGTGCTGTCAAAAAGCGTCACGATCGGATCAAAACCACCACTGGCTGCAGTGCCGCCATCGGCATTGAGACCACCCGCGTAAGAAGTCGTATAAAAGTACAGTGTTTGATCGCTTGCGAGGCTGAAGGCGACCAGGCCATGCGCATCATCTGTCGAGAACACCCCGGACTGCGTGATCGGAGAGAAGGGCGCTGCCGACGCGGAAACGAAAGGCATCAGTGTGAACAGTGCCACTGGAAACGTAAGTCGCAAAAGCTGCGATAGTATTCGGACGTTCATGCAAGATTCCTTTCGTGTCGCAATGCAAAGGGGTACAAAACGGTCTAACTGGGAAAACGTGGCCGGGAGCGAGTAGATTGCCACACAGTTATTATTCCACGCTTTCTCCGCGATGTCAAGCATATTTCATGAATGCGGCTGCAGCCTTTCCAGGGGGAGTGCTTCAATGAGATCGGGCGATTGAGATCGCCGCAGCAAAGGCGCAAAACCAGCCTTCGCCGGTTAAGAGTTGGTTCAACTCAGAGTAGGCCTTAATTAAGAACTGATGCTGCGCAGGGCTTTGGGAACCCACCCCGCAGCAAGCTGCGACCCTCCCGGAACGGGAGGGTAGGCGGGAGGGCAGCCGCAGGGTTTTATCTTCTGGATAAGGCATCCAAACAATAGGCAGA
>JANXMY010000119.1 GCA_025354405.1 Armatimonadota bacterium | reverse complement strand
GAAAGCGTGGCACTTAGCGAGCGAGACGGCAAGATCACTGTGGTCTGACCGGCGGCAACAGCGAGTTGCAGCAAGTGGCTGCCACTGCATTGTGCACCGTAATACTCCGGGGCAGGATATGTCATTGCATCCCCAAGTCCGTCGTCGGCAGTCGTATTTACGCTGGTTGGCTGGTGTAGTCCAACTCCGGAGCCTGCACTCCCTGTTTCCAAAACGTCCACTGTCGCAGGCGGATTGGAGGTGTCCCCGGCGGAATCCAGCGTCCAGGTCAGCTTAGCGGTCACGGCCATACTAATATCTCCGTTCGATAAATAGGTCAGGCTGCACTGATTCCCGTTTAGAGTAAGGTGGGATGAAACGTAGGGTCGTTGAAGCGAGGGTAAGGTGGGGGTCCGGTCACTTGGTTATTGGCGAAAGTGTACGTTCCTGTATAACCACCTGGAGTTTGGGTTGATCCGGCCATCGAGATGACCCAATGCCCGGCCCAGGATGGCTGGGGCAGGAACAGCAAAAACAGGCACAAAGCTAGCAGATTACCCGCAGCGACGAAGGAGCGGCAAGACGAAGGAGCGGCAAGACGAAGGAGCGGCAAGACGAAGAGGCATGATTTTCTCCCATCAACGCACAGAGGGGTCGCCCGACTTTCGGCGATGATCAATCATATCACGGATACTCTGTGATGTCAAGCACTATTTTTCGAGACGGAGCGTTCCCCCGCCGTTGACATCCCCGCCTCAATCCGCCATACTAATCCCGTATGCTGACCTCAACGTTTATCCATGCCCCGGGGGTCGGACCGGCCACCGAGCAGGCACTGTGGGCACAGGGAATCACCGACTGGCAAGACTATCTCGAGAATAGCCGCACGCTGAAGCTGCCGCCGCGGCATAAGATCGTGCTGGCGGAGACGATCGCCGAGAGTGTTGCGGCATTAGCGGAAGAGCGAACCGATTACTTCGCCCACGTTCTGCCTAAGCGCGAGCACTGGCGGGCGACGTCCCACTTTCCGAAGATCGGCTACTTAGACATCGAGACCGACGGCGGCATGGGCCAAGACTCGATCACCCTGATCGGCCTCTACGACGGCTACGATATGCACTTTTATGTCAAAGGGGAAAATCTCGCCGAGTTCGCCTACGATTGCCAGGACTACGACGGCTTTGTGACTTTCTTCGGCACGGGATTTGACTTGCCGTTTCTAAAGCGCCGGTTCCCAGTGCTGGAATCCGTGTTTGCCGACCGCCTCCACATCGACCTCTGCCCGATGCTCAAGCGCCTCGGGCACACGGGGGGGCTGAAGCGGATCGAGCAGCAGCTCAAGATCGCGCGCGTTCCCGAGACCGACGGCCTCAGCGGCATGGATGCCGTGCGCCTCTGGCGGGCATTCCGGCGCGGCGGGCGCGGGGCCGACGAAGCGCGAAGCCTCCTGCTGGCCTATAACCGTGAAGATGTGATCAACATGCAGACACTTTTAAACTATGCTCGTCCGCGCCTGGAGGCAAAGGCGGGGTATACTGGGGTATAGATTTTCGTTAGATAGACGTGAAGGAGAAGTTTTCAAATGGTTCAGCAGGAAACAGGCGGCAGCGGGACGGGCGAACCCAGCCTGACCGAAGAAGTCCAGGCACAGCCCGAAACGACGGAGACGAGCACTGCACCCGAAGCCCCGGTCCTGAACCGCGCTGAGCGGCGTGCTCAGGCGAAAGGCAAGAAAGCCGGCGCAAATAATGGTGTCAGCGGCCTGCCCGCACACGGCGCTTTAGGTGCCAATCAGCGCAGCACCGGCGCAGTAGTTCCGATTCGGGTCAACCGCACCGGCAGCCGCTCGAAATAACGGCAGACAGGAGCTTTTTCATGTCCTATTTTACCTCTCGCGCATTTTTGACTGTCTGCGGTATTTTGACACTCGGCTCTTCGTTAGCCAGCGTGTCGGCCCAGAATGTCCCTGCACCGGTCCCGGCGATCCCCGCACCGGCGGCGGCCCCTGACTCCCCGGTCCTGACCGTTTTGAAGCAGGCCGTCACGGCGCAGAAAGCCGTCGCTGCACTATCTGCGACTCTGAGCGTGGTCTCAACAGGCAGCGGCGAGGGCGGAAGTCAGACAATCAATCTTGCATTCCAAAAAGGCCTCGGGGCAAAAGTGACGGTCGCCGACAAGACCGGCACACTCGCACAGATCATCTCCGACGGCAAGACGATCACGATTTACGATCTTCACACCAAACAGTACCGCACTCAGCCCGTACCAGCCGGACAGAGCCCGGAGAGCATCGTACTTCCCGAAGCCCGTGCGATTTTGCCAAGGATGATGTCCCGGCCAGAGGGTCTGGTGGAGAATTTCGACTCGGATAAAGTTCATCCGGAGCTCACTACCGAAACTCTGGGGACGATTGCCGTCGACGTGATCACGCTGCATCTTCCGATCGTGGCAAACCAGCCGGTCGTGGTGGTGTCACTGGCGATCGGGCACGACGATCACCTTCTGCGGCGGCTGACGGAAACGGTGAATGTGGTCCAGAAGGGCCAGCCGAAGACGTTCACTCACACGGAGACGATTTCCGACCTGTCTCTTTCTCCGACCCTGACCGCGGCGGACTTTACGTTCACTCCGCCCGCCGGAGCGAAAACAGCCCCAGTGGCGGCTGCCGAGCCGCCCATGTATGACCCACGGCTCAAAGTCGGGGCACGGCCTTTCGCACTCACAGCGAAGGACCTCTCCGGCAAGCCGCTGAATCTGGTGCAGTATAAAGGGAAAGTGGTGCTGATGGACTTCTGGGCCACTTGGTGCGGCCCGTGCGTCGGGGAGATGCCCAATGTCATCGCCTCGTACAAGAAGTACCACGCGTCTGGCTTCGATGTGGTGGGGATCTCGCTGGACCAGGACAAGACGGCGCTGACTTCGTTTGCTGCCAAAAACAAAATGCCCTGGCGTCAGGTCTTCGACGGCAAAGGCTGGGGGAGTGCCGTGGCAAAGCAGTACGGTGTCCAGTCCATCCCATTCGGCCTGCTGCTGAACCGGGACGGAACTATCGCCGCCGTCTCCGTTCGCGGTGACGATCTGCCGGCAGCGATCAAAGTCGCCCTGGCGAAGAAATAGGCACCCAAAAGTAGGGGCGGGGCTTGCCCCCACCCCTACTTTTGGGAGATGCGTCTAATGCTCGTCCTGATCGTTCGAGGCTTGATTCTTCTTTTCATGACGCAGCATGAAGGTCAGAAGGCCCAGTGTGATAAAAATTGAAATAGCCGATATAGTCGCGGCGACGATTCCCTGATGCGGCATAGTAAATTACTCCTACTCGATCTATTTGTTTGATAAGTTTTGCCAGAAGGCCGGCGGAACATCCCCGACGGTGTAAAACGAACCCGTGAGGCAGATCAGATCGTCCGGTCTGGCCCCCTTCAGTGCAAACCGCACGGCGTCGAGGACGCTCGATTCGACGGTCGCGATATTGGGCAGCCCCAGATCTCGGGCGGCGGATGCGATATCCTCCGCAGGGCGCGGGCGGCAGGCGGGCTGGGTCGCGATCAGTGCTGCCGGGTTCAGCCCTGCGAGTGGCTTCAAAAACGCCTCCGGGTCGTGATTTCGCGACAATCCCACCACCAAAATCACCCGCCGACTCTCTGCCTGAAAATACGTTCGAAGGGCGTCAGCAAGCGCCGACGCGGAAATCTCGTTGTGCGCCACATCCACCACTACAGTCGGCTGCTCCGACACTTGCTGCAATCGACCTGGCACCCAGGCGGCTTCCAGCCCGCGCTGGACCACCTCATTCGGAACCAAAGGCAAAGCCTCCAAACCGATACTGTCGAGTGCCGTCAGTGCCGCCGCCGCATTCTGTGCCTGGAACGCCCCGCGCAGCCGAAGCTGGACGCCGCGCAGCGTCCGCCGCTCGGTGGTCAGCGTCAGGCTTCCTGCATCGTCAGAGGGGGGCTGAATTGAAATCAGCGGGGCATGACGCTCCCGGCAAATTCTCTCGATCACTTCCCAGGCTTCGCCGCCTACCGGAACACCCGTCACACAGGGAATACCCGCCTTGATGATCCCCGCCTTCTCCGCAGCAATCGCCCCGAGCGTCTCCCCCAGGATCTCCGTGTGGTCCAGGCCGATATTCGTGATCACCGTGACCAGTGGCGCGGCAACGACATTGGTGGCATCCAGCCGCCCGCCCAGGCCCACTTCCAGCACGGCGTAGTCGACGGCCTGCTCTGCGAAGTAGCACAGGCCAATCGCCGTTTTCAGCTCGAACTCGGTCGTCGCCCCCAGATCAGTCCCCTCCAGGGCTTCCACATGGGGCTGTATCACCGAGACCCAGCGGGCAAAGTCGTCCCGGGAGATCATCTCCCCGTTGATCTGCACCCGCTCCCGGACGTCATACACATACGGCGACAGGTAAGCCCCGACTTTGTACCCGGCGGCGGACAGCACACTCGCCGCCATCGCCGTCGTGGAGCCTTTGCCCTTCGTTCCGGCGATGTGAACCACGCGCAGACGGTTTTGCGGGCTGCCTAACCGGTCCAGCAGGGCTAGAAATCGGTCGTTGCCCAGCTTGACGCCCATCCGCAGCCGTCCCTGTAAATACTCCAGCGCTTCGTCAAACTCCATACGACTTTAGTATACCTGAATATCCAGCGAGTGGGACTAACCTGGCAGAGGACAGACACCCATTTCCACAAACGCCGCATAGATCGCCCGGACCGCTTTCTCATAATCGACGGTTCCGACGCCAATGATGATATTCAGCTCGCTGGAGCCCTGGTTAATCATACGGATGTTCACACTGGCCTCCGCCAGAGCAGAGAAGACGCGGGCGGCGATCCCGACCCGGTGGACCATCCCCTGCCCGACCACGGCCAGCATGGCCATGTCTTTCTGAACTTCGATCCGGTCCGGCTGCACGGTCCGGCGAATTTCGGCCACGACTTCGGCTTCTTTACCATTTAGCTCTTCATCGGTCAAAATCACCGAGAGCGTATCGATACTGGTAGGCGAATGCTCATAGGAGATGCCATGCGACTCTAAAATCTCCAGGACTTTGCGCCCGTATCCACGCTCCTGGTTCATCATTGCTTTTTCGGTAAAGAGAGTCGCAAAGCCCTTGCGGCCCGCCACGCCGACAATCGCCGTGCTGCGCGAGTCCCGCTCGGTGACGATCCGAGTGCCGGCGTCCTCGGGAGCATTCGTGTTCTTGATGTGGATGGGAATGCCCGCCTCGCGGACGGGAAAAACGGCCTCATCGTGCAGCACCGTCGCACCCATGTAGGAAAGCTCGCGCTGCTCCCGGTAAGTAATCTCCTCGATCGGGCAGGGATTGTCGACGATACGCGGGTCAGCCATCAGCAGGCCGGAAACATCGGTCCAGTTCTCGTAGATGACGGCATGGACCGCGCGGGCGACCACGGCCCCGGTCACATCCGAGCCGCCCCGGGAAAAGCACTTGATCTTCCCCTGGGCGTCCTGCCCGTAAAAGCCGGGGATGACGGCGATCCGGCCTTCCGGCACCAGCGCCAGGCGTGTGCCCAGCCGCCCGTAGCTTTCACCGGGGTGGAAACGCCCGTCGGCCCCGAACCGAATACCGTCGGCGGCATCTACAAATTCGGCCTCCAAAAACGCCGCGATGATCCGCGCCGACAGGTACTCCCCGCGCGATGCCACCCAGTCCTTTTCCGCGCCCGCCGCAATCTGCTGCTGGACTTCTCGGAGCCATTCCCATGCGCCGGTGACGCCGAGCTGATCAGCAATGCCTAAATAACGCTCCTTAATCACGGCAAACGGCGCGGACGTATCCAGCCCCTGTTCGCCGAGCGAGTGACACAGATACAGCAGATCGGTAATCTTCTTATCTTTGGCGTCGCGCTTCCCCGGTGCGGAGACGACGACCAGCCGCCGGCGTGGATCCGCCTGTACAATCGCCGCGATCTTGCGTATCTGGTCCGCATCGGCCACCGACGACCCACCAAACTTGGCGACGATGGGGCGGGGTGGGTGGGATTTCGGATGTGTGGAATGTGTGTCTGTCATAATCACTCGCACGTGCCCGGATTGCTATTCCGCAGCACGGATACTCTTCCCATAGGGGCCGGGCTTGCCCCCGCCCTTGCTATTACGTTCGTCTGCTGTTTGCGTTCGTCCCCTCTCTTGGAAGAAAGATGGGGAGCAGAGGGCAGGGGCAAGCCCGGCCCCTACGGAATAAAACACCATCCGCAGCAGGCGCCTCTTAAAGCCCCGTGCATTCCCACGCCTTCACCGCATCGGTCAATGACGGCAGCAGGGAGTACGCGGTCAGGTCCAGATGCACGGGGGTGACAGAGATATTGCCATCGGCGACGGCGCGGACATCGGAGCCGGCTTCGGCACCGGCGGCTTCCTCAGCCAGGGAGCCGCCCAGCCAGTAGTAGGGCCGCCCGACCGGGTCAACGCGCTTCTCGATACGGTCCACATACTGCCGCCGTCCCTGAGTCGTCACAGCAACGCCGGTCAGCTCGGACTGCGGGAGGTTGGGAGCGTTGATGTTGAGAATCGTATGCGGCGGCAGAGGATGAGTCGCCAGCCACTGCACCAGAGTTGCAGCAAACTTGGCGACCGGCTTCCAGTGGATCTCTTTCTCCCAGCTGGCGACGGAGACAGCCAGCGACGGCTTGCCGATGATCGCGGCTTCGATCGCTGCTGAGACCGTGCCGGAGTAGTGGATATCCCAGCCCAGGTTCGGGCCGTGATTGATGCCGGAGACGACGAAGTCCACGTCCCCGCCCATCGCTTCCAGAATGCCCAGAGTCGCGCAGTCGGAAGGTGTCCCGTTCGATGCAAACGCCGGGGTGCCGTCGCGCAGCTCCACCGAAGAGAGCCGAAGCGGTTTGTGCAAAGTGATCGCGTGGCCAGTCGCGCTCTGCTGACGATCCGGTGCCACCACAACCACCTCCGCGACCTGAGAAAGAGCCTTGACCAGCGCAAAAAGGCCATCGGCCTGTACGCCGTCATCATTGGTAACTAGAATACGCATAGGCCTAAACTATAGCGCGAAAGAGAGGGAATTGTCAAGACAAACCACCCGAACAAAACAGAAAACGCCCCCCTGCTGAATGAAGCAGGGAGGCAGTTTTCGGGTCAAAAAGGCTTAGGACTATTTCGCTCTGTGCCTGCGGCGCAGGACGGCCATGCCGCCCAGAGTCAGCAGTGCCCCGAAAGAGATCGCAGTCCCGGCTTCCGGCACGGGTGCGGCAGCAGCCTGAAACGAGAAGTCATCATAGTAGGCATCGGCGGGGAGAACAATCTTGCTGACACCCATGAGGTTCCCGACGGCGACGAGCTGCGTCTGGGTCTGGTCGAACTGATCGAGCGAGTAGATCAGGCCTCCCTTCGAGTCGTAGAAGCTGAAGGCAGTGCTGATGCTGCCCTGACCAAACGGATCCGCGAGTGATGTCACGCCGAACGAATTCAGGCCGTAGGCGAACGCCGTCGGGTCTAGGAAGATATCCACGGCTCCGCGAGTTGCATCCAGGGTATTGGTAGTGAATGCCCCGGAATCGGTTGTCGCCTGAAGGTCCTGGTTGTAGGTCGTCTCCCCGGAGAACGTCACGCCCAGGGAGCTATACGTCGTGTTGATGACGGTTCCGTCCTGGACTTCGTTAAAGTTGATCTTGACGGTACCAGCCGCGTGGGCCAGGCTGGGCAGCGCCAGCAGCCCGGCAGCAGCGATCAGTGATATGACTTTCATTGGGTTGTCTCCTAATATCTCGTCGTTATTTAGTATCCGCCAAAGGCGGCGCGTGCCAGCTTGAAGAAGACATCGGTATTCTGCTGAACTCCGATGAACTGTTCGAAGGAGCGGTTGCTGCTGCTGTAAGCCGAGATCGGGATGTCGGTCGCCGTATGCACCGCCTGGGTGCCGGGAACCTGACCGCGCAGGAAGAAGCCCAGGGCGCTCTCAGCACGATTGATCGGCTCCGAGGGGTACTTCTGGCCCGTGCCGGCGCCGCCGCCCGCCAGCTCCGTCTTGAAGGCCGCAGGCAGCAGGCTGTCGATGACCGGCAGGGGCTTGGTCAGCCAGCCTTCGTAGCGGTCGGCGCTTGCGCCGTAACCGATCAGCAGCTTGCCATCGATATCGGTCTGGGCCGGGTAGCCGTCCGCCGCAATGGAGTAGGCGGGAAAGCTGGCGGCATCGTAGATACCGACGACGCCCTGACGGATGGGCGCCGCCGCCGGGTCCAGAGTTGCCGTATCACTGGTCTTAGACTTCAGGTTTGCCAGGCTGCCTGCCGTCCCACCCGATCCGCCGGGTCCGTTGTTCAAAGCGCCGATGATACTAAAGCCGGAGCATTCGTGGTCGGCCAGGACGATAACAACCGTATCTCCCGCCGATGCGGCGAAGTCACGGGCCGTGCCGACAGCTTTATCGAACTCGATGGTTTCGAGAATGGCCCGATCGGCATCCATCAGGTGGGACTGCTTATCGATGTGGGCACCTTCGACCATCAGAAAGAAGCCATTGGGGCTGTTCGCCCCCAGAGTTTTGAGCGCGGCACTGGTCATTTCGTCCAGCATCGGCTGGTCGGGAGCATGGTAGTCGTCGACGACGCCGGGGACCGAGGGATTTCGCCGCTTGGCGATCTTGTCCAGGGAAACGTTCATATTCCCGTAGCCAAACAGGCCAAGCAGCTTTGTGGGCACTTTGCCCCCGGCCAATGCTGCGTCCATGTCCGTTTTGGTGGCCGCGTAGGTGAAGCCTGCGGCCTTGAAATCGCCGATCAAGTCGCGGTTCGGATCGATGGTCCCGGCGGGAATATTCCAGGCTGCCGTTAGATCGGCGGGCAATCCGGCATAGTCGTTGTTAGCACTGCGCGAGGAGCCAAACGAGGTGGAAGGCAGGAACCAGCGGCGGCCGCCGCCCATCAGAACAGTCAGACCGGAGTTACCGATCTCGTCGAGGTACTGGTCGCAGATGCCCTGGCCCAGGTTGCGGTTGCCGGTATGAACAATGTTCGCGGCGGGGGTGGCATCCTCGATGTCGGCAGTGGACACAAGGCCCAAAGTCTTGCCTTGAAGGCGGTGCATATATTCCGCCAGGTACTCGACACGCGGCTGTGCAAACGGACTGCTGAAGGTCGCAGGGTAGACACCTTCCTGACCGTTGTTCGCGTGGGAACCGCTGGAATAGCAGGCCATGCCGGGAGCGGAGTCGGTGACGATGGAGTTCAGGGAAGAGGTCATCACCATCCCCGTGGCGGGAAAGCTATCCATGTTCAGAATGGGAGCGGACTGGTTCGCTTGGTATCCGCCCATGACAATCCGGGCAGCGGTCCGATGAGCGGCGCCCATCCCGTCGCCAAGCATGATGATGATGTTCTTCGACTGACGTCGTCCGCCGTTTGGATTGACGACTAAGAATTTCGCGGTGGCCGTCGCCGTACCGGTTCCGTCGGTCAGGGTCGCCGTGAGAGTATGAACTCCGGGGGCAGTATTAGAATACGCACGCAGGTTGTAGCCCGTGACGCCGCTGAAGCTGTCTGTGGAGCTGAACGCGACGGGCGAGCCGTCGACGGCGAGGGTCCCTGCCGCGATGGCGGATCCGGTGGCGGGCTTCCCTTCAACGCGCAGGTCGAAGCGCTGGCCGACGAGAAAGCGTGATTTGTCAGGCGGGGTCACCGAAATGGTGGGCACCGCATGAGCCGCGGCCGTGAATGCAGCAAGCGCTCCGACACACAGCCCGACGTGGGGGATGAACTTCATCGTAAGGTCTCCTTGTTTTTTGCCGAATGGACGATTTTTCTGGGAAGCGGCTTGGGCGCAGCGGGCTCCGGGCCGTCTAAAATGAGTCGAAAGTGCGAGATTTGGCCGTTGGCCTCCGTCTGAGGACCAATCTGCAGAATACCGGTGACAATCAGCGGGCGGCCAACAAAGCTGAGCGGGCGGCTTCTGGCCCCGCGCACGATGATGCGAACGCAGGCGGGCGGCAGATCGGCCGTGCCGGCTCCTTCTTCGTCGCAAAAAGTCGGGTGCTCGGTCAGATAAAACGCTCCGAGCAGAGGCTCTTCCATCTTGACCATGTAGCCGTCGAGCCGCACCCGTTTGCCGCCAAGTGCCAGCAGCTTCGGGGAAGGCTGAAGGGCGGTTGGGGAGGGCACAAAAAACTCCGAGAAGGCCAGCGGCACCGGCTTGACTGCGGCCTGTGCCATGAGGCCGAGGCAGAGCAAAAAGAGAACGAAGGCAGACTTCATTGAGACATATTTCATAGAATTTTTCTTTGCCGGCTTGCCGAACTTCGCAAGCAGAAAAATCATACCAGAGCCGCCTGGCGGTTTCCATTAAGAGAAGGTTAAGCTTCTGTTAAGTTTCGGTTAAGTGACAAGAAGGGAGGCCACGGATTTCCAATCCGTGGCTTCTGCATACATTCGGCAGCGGGTATAATCACACTGTTTTCGGATGATTTAGAAAGACACTGTCCCATGCGTTTTTTCGTGCTCTTTGCTCTCTTACTGACTCTGCTCTGCCCGGCGGCCCCCGCGGCCCCCGCATCGATACCCGCTTCGTTCGGCGTCGCGGAGCATAAGGACGTCAACATCGAGTGGTGGTATGTGAATGCCCATGTCACCACGGAGAAGGGGCGTCACCTGGCGCTCATCGGCTCATTTTTCCGCTTCGGCACGGGGGTCAGCCCCTTCGACGGCTCCCCCGTTCCGAGGGCGCACTACCTGATTTACGCCGTCACGGACCTGGATACGAAGACCCAGCGCCCCTACTCTCTCGCGGATGGTGGGATGCTGGAGCTGCTGAAGCAGTTTGGCCCGCTGCTGGCTGCCCAGAACCCAAAAGACAAAAATATTCGGGCCTTCCTGACCGGTCTCAATGCCGGAAAGCTGCCCGCGCCGCACCAGAAGATCGCCGGGAATGCGTCGATTATCAGCTCCCCGTTCCGCATCGCGTATGGCTTGGACAACACGCTCACGGCGACTGATGCCGCCAACACGACCTTCGACCTGAATTTGAATGCAGGGAAGGCCGATAAGATACACCTGACCCTGGCCTCGCAAAAGCCGCCGATGGCCGTGGGCGGCAAAGGCGAGACGGGCCTGCATTCGCCGACCGATATGTACTACTTTTCGCTGACCCGCTGCGCCGTCGGCGGGACCATCGACACTGGGGCCGGGCCGGAAAGAATCACCGGCGGCCAGGGCTGGTTCGACCATCAATGGGGCAATTCCTGGGTGGCCTCGAACAACGGCTGGGACTGGTGGGGCGTCCAGATGGACGACGGCACGGATATTTTGTTCTTCCGCCAGCGCGATCTGAAGACAGGCCGGGTATTCTTCCCTCTGGCAACATTTATGGACAAAGACGGCCGGCAGAGCGTAACGAAAAAGATTGTCTTCACGCCCGATAAGAAAGCCCTATGGAAGAGTCCGAAGAGTGGCGTGACCTATCCGCTGGGGTGGACGGTGACGTTCCCGGAGAAAAACCTGACGCTGCATATCAAAGCGAAAGTGCAAAATCAGGAAATGCCGATTCTCGGGCCGGGGGCTGGGATATGGGAGGGGGTCTGTGATGTCGTGCCCTCCGGTATCGCCTACATGGAGCTGGTCGGCTACAGCAGCCCGGCGGTGAAGGCCCAGGTGACCGCTCCCGCTAGAACCTCTCCCCGGCACAAGCGCCGACTCTCCCCTGTTAAGGGAGGGTGAAGGAAAAAATGCACCAGAGGGTGAAGAGGGAAAAAGCTTAGTTCAAACTCTTACCCTTCCCTAACAGGGAAGGGTCGACGCGGAGCGTCGGGGTTAGGTTCCGAAGGCTTAGGTTCCGAAGGCCTCAGGCCACAAGATCACATGGCATCACTCTCGACCCACAACCAGCTTCACTCTGCGGCAGAAGCCCTGCTCGTGAAGCATAAACGCGCTGCCGCCCGCTGGTCGCTCACGTCGAACACCATCCTGCTGACGATGAAGATCGTTGTCGGGGCAATGACCGGCAGTGCGGGCATCCTGGCGGAGGCGGTCAACTCGGCAGCGGACCTGTTCGGGTCGGCAGTGGCGTTTCTGTCGGTGCGGGCCTCCGACGAGCCTCCAGACCGGCTGCACGCCTATGGGCATGGCAAGATCGAAAACTTATCGGGGGCCGCGACCGCTTCGCTGATCCTGGTGGGAGGCGTATTCGCCATCGGGGAAGCCATTCGCCACCTTTGGCGCGGCGGCGACCTGCCGGGCCTCGGGTGGGGCATGGCGGTGATGGGCGCTTCGGCGGTGATCAATTTCGGCGTCTCGCGCCACCTGCTGGCCGTGGGGAAAGAAACGGACTCCCCGGCGATCACCGCTGATGGACACCATCTTCAGACCGATGTGCTGACTTCTCTGGGGGTTCTGGCGGGCCTGATACTTGTACGCGAGACGGGCCACAGCTACTGGGACTCGATCGCGGCTCTGGGGGTCTCCCTGCTGATTCTTCGTGTCGGGTACGGCCTGGCGCGCGATGCCGTGCAGACGCTCTCCGACACCGCCCTGCCGCCCGAGGAAGAAGCGGCGTTGTCACGAGTGCTCAAATCGAATCCCGCGGTGCTGGATTTCCACAAGATGCGTACTCGGAGATCAGGCTCACACCGGCACCTGGATGTCCATGTTCAGATTGCCGACACGCATTCGTTTGTCGAGGCCCACCGGCTCACGGAGGAGCTGGAAGACCAGCTTCGCGACGCCCTGCACAACCTGCACCCGATTATTCATATTGAGCCCTATGAGGACGAAGTGCAGCATCAGAAAGAGCGGCACGGCGCGGGGTAGGTGCGGAGCGATCCAAAATAGCTTCCTGCCGCGCTTGACAAAGGCACCCCTGATGTGTAATACTACTCGACAGATACCGGAACAGGGGCGTGACCCCTGTTCATTTTTTTGCCTCCTGCCATCGGGCACGGCAGTAAAGGTGACTTCCATGGCGAAAAGCAGCGATAATCCGAACCCGGAACCGACCGGCCCCAAAAAAGCCGTGCCGACTGGAAACAGTCCGCTGGCACAGGCGCAGCGCCGGGCACAGACCATGGCTTCGCGCAAGCCAACCGATCCCGCACAGTTTTTCCGCGAAGCCTGGGTCGAGCTGAAGAAGACCACCTGGCCGAACCGCGAAGTGCTGACCAAGTCCACCACCGTTGTGCTGGCCCTGGTGCTGGCAGTTGCGATCTGGGTTGGTGGCCTCGACGCGATATTGACACAAGTTTCGTCACCATTATTTACGTCGACACATAAATAAGAGAGCGTCTCAAGAGATTTTTTATGCAGAAGCACTGGTACGCCGTTCATACCTACTCGGGACACGAGAAAAAGGTCAAAACTAATATCGAGCGCCGCGCCGAAACGATGGGTCTCAAGGGCAAGGTCTTCGATATCCTCGTACCGACTGAGAAAGAGTCGCGCGTTCGCCAGGGTAAAAAGAGCGAGATCGACCGCAAAGTCTTTCCTGGCTACGTTTTTATCGAGATGGTTCTCGATGACAACACCTGGTACCTGGTCAAAAGCACCACCGGCGTGATCGGCTTTGTCGGGGATGCCAAGCCGACGATTGTCAAGGACTCCGAAGTCCGTGAGATCAAGAAGGCCATCGAAGAGTCCGACACCAAGCCTTACATCCGGCCCAAGTGGGAGATCGGTCAGTCTGTGCGCGTCAATTCTGGCCCGTTCGGCGACTTCACTGGCAGCATTCAGGAAATTAATGCGCCCAAGGACAAGGTCAAGGTACTGATCTCCATCTTTGGCCGGGATACGCCCGTCGAGCTGGAATTCAGTCAAATAGAGAAAATTTCGTAGCAATTACGCAGTAGATATTTCGCAAGGACACTAAACTAAACATGGCAAAGAAAATCACCGGAGTCGTCAAGCTCCAGATCAACGCGGGCAAAGCGACCCCGGCCCCGCCCGTCGGCCCCGCCCTCGGCGGCTACGGCATCAACATGATGGAATTCATCAAGGGCTACAATGAGCGGACTGCTTCGCAGATCGGCTCCATTGTCCCCGTCGAGATCACCATCTACGAAGATCGCTCGTTTACATTCGTCACCAAGACTCCGCCCGCCGCGGACCTGCTCAAGAAAGCCGCCGGAATTCCCAGTGGCTCAGGCACGCCGAACAAGACCAAAGTCGCCACGCTCACCCAGGACCAGCTGCGCTCCATCGCCGAGATGAAAGCCCCGGACCTGAATGCCAACGACACGGAAGCGGCCATGAAGATCATTGCCGGAACCGCCCGCTCGATGGGTATCGACATCGCAGGGTAATGCCTTTTTTGGCATAAATGTGGGAGGGCTTCGAACACCCGTCAGCACCACAAGGAGATAAAGATGCGAAAGCAAGATCGAGTCAAAGTCATCGGCAAGCGCTATGCGGCCCTTGCAAAGAAAACCGACGTCAACGAGCTTCTGGAACCCATTCCGGCACTGGAAAAAGTCAAAGGCCTCGCCAGCACCAAGTTTGATGAGACCGTTGAAGTCTCGTTCAACCTCGGCGTAGACCCTCGCCACGGCGACCAGATGGTGCGCGGCGTCACCACGCTGCCCCACGGTACCGGCAAGAGCCGCAAAGTGCTGGTCTTCGCGAAAGGCCCGAAAGCGGCGGATGCCGAAGCCGCCGGCGCTGACCTGGTCGGTGCGGAAGAGCTGATCGAACAGGTACAGAAGGGGACACTCGACTGGAAGCAGTACGACCTCATCCTCGCCACTCCCGACATGATGGGCCAGGTAGGCCGCCTCGGAGCGACATTCAAGCAGAAAATGCCGAACCCGAAGGCTGGAACTGTCTCGCCGAACATCGGTCAGGCCGTCAACGATATCAAGAAAGCCACCCGAGTTGAATACCGCGTCGAGAAGGCCGGAATCGTCCATGCGCCCATCGGCAAAGCGTCGTTCACCAACGAGCAGCTGCAGGAAAACTTCAATGCTCTGATGGACGCGCTGCAAAAAGCCAAGCCATCGGCATCGAAGGGTCGCTACTTCAAAAAGATCGCCCTCTCCACGACGATGGGACCGAGCGTTCGTGTTGACCCGATCCGCGCCGTACTGATCGCCGCCGGCAAAGGCTAAAGACCAAAACTCGATAAGATTTCGCCGTAGACAGTTGGTTCCACCCCGAGAAAGGGTGGATTTAATGGGCCGCCGCCCGCCAGCCGAGGTATCAGGAACGCCCGCAGCGCTGAGTTTTCTCTCCGCTGCACCATGCGCCCTGCGACCTGCCTCCTATGTTTACGGCAGTCGCAGGGCGCATTTCGTTTGAAATAGATCTAATTTGAGTAAGGAGGTGAAACACACATGGCACAAGATTTTACAACAGAACCCGCCGACTCCAAAGTCGCGCTTGTCAGCGAGCTTCGCACGCTGGTCGGTGTGACCAAAGCCGCGATTATCACCGACTATCGGGGCCTCTCCGTCGCTGAGCTGACCGAGCTTCGCAAGAAGCTGCGCGAAGTGGATGCCGAGTACCGGGTCGTCAAAAACACCCTGTTCAAGCTGGCCGCCGGTGACTCCATGCCGATCGACGAGATGGGCGACCTTCTAACCGGCCCCACCGCGATCGGCTTTGCAAAGAACGATCCCGTCGCAGTTGCAAAAGTCCTTCTGGACTATTCGCGTGACCACAAAGCACTGTCGATTAAAGCTGGCGTCATGGATGGCCGTATCCTCAGCCCAATCCAGGTAGAGGCTCTCTCCAAAACTCCGCCGCGCGAAGTGCTGCTGTCCCAGATGCTGGGCGCAATGCAGTCGCCGATCGCCGGGTTCGTCGGAACCCTTGGTGGAATCATCTCGAACTTCGTCTTCACCCTGCAGGCTATTGCCGACAAGCAGGATGGTGGAGAAGCCGAAACAGCCGCAGCTTAGGGCAGATCGTCTGCTCACTCACTCTAAAATATACTCAGGAGAAATAAACCCATGGCCGATACAGCCGCATTGATGGCGTCCATCAAAAGCATGACCGTACTTGAACTCAGCGACTTCGTCAAAGAGCTTCAGGAAGAATTCGGCGTCAGCGCCGCCGCTCCCGCCGCCGCCGCACCCGCCGGTGTCGCTGCCGCCGCCGTCGAGGAAGCCCCGACTGCATTCAACGTGATCCTCACCGCCGCTGGCGACAAAAAGATCAGTGTCATCAAAGTCGTCCGCGAAATCACCGCCCTGGGCCTGAAAGAAGCCAAGGACCTGGTTGATGGCGCACCGAAGGCCGTCAAAGAGGGTCTGAACGCCGAGGACGCCGCCGCCCTCAAAGCCAAGCTCGAAGCCGAAGGCGCAAGCGTCGAAATCAAGCCTGCCTAGTTCCCAGCTTTTGCTGATGGAACCGAAACCGCCCGTCTTTCGTAAACGAGAGACGGGCGGTTTTTTGCTGGTCGAAAGCCGCTGAATTTGGCCGGGCAGGGGCATGCCCCGCCCCTACGGGAAACAATCACGCTATGATCAACAAAAAACGCAGTGTTTACGTTCTCCCAGTGCTGGCGGCTTCGCTCTGCCTCGCCGCTCTCCCCAAAGCTGTTTCCGCCTGCGAACTGGCGATCATCTGGCGGGCGGATATGAGCAGCCGAGCGAAAACTTCCAGCGCCGCGGCGGCCATCCAGTTTGACTTCGTTCATCCCGGGGCGACCGTGCGGATAGACCCGAAGAACCTGCGGGATATCCGTTCGGTGGAGCTGCACGTCGCGCGCTCATACACCGACCACAGCGGGCCGACCGTCGTCCAGCTCTACACAGCAGCCGATGGCCAGATGCCCTCTGGGTTTACTCGGCGCGTGACGGAAGCAGATTTGCAAAGGCAGAGCCGCCCGAAAATCGCCGCATTCACAGATCTCGTGCAGGCCGTGCTGGACCACCGCGCCTACGTGACGGTGACGACAAAAGACCACTCCCAGGGTGAGCTATCGGGATTTATCACGATGCACAAAGAAGAGATTTACAGCAGCGATCCCACCGATATCTCCCATGACCCCGCCCTGCACCGCGCCGCGTCTTAGTCGCGCCGAACATCCTCACGGCTCCAGATCCAGTGTATACGGAACTGTCAGCCACTGATTGTTGCGCTGGAACTGCGCCCAGAGTTTGTAGCGGCCAGCCTTTGGCAGAGTCAGCTTGAATGAGAAGCGCGGGCCATGCTCCGTGACCATGTCCGCCGTAATGGGAACACTCTCCGGCTGCCCTCTCTGCATCATCGCCAGCATCGCCGCCCCGTAGGAACCGGCCTGAACACCGTGCAGGGCATGAGTGTGCACGATTGTCTCGCCATCCTCTCGCAGCGCGATCAGATGTCCCATCACGCCTAGAATCGGCTGAAAATCGGTGCGCGGACGCCCCTGGGTATCCGTGAGGGTGTAGGTCAGGGTGAGCTGGTGGTTCGCCCGCAGCCTTTGAGGGCGGCAGAGAAGAGCGACCCGGGTCTCCCCGACAGTTTTTGCCGCATTCGTATCCACTTTCAACAGGGGCTGAAGCGGCAGGGGCTTCCCGGAGCCGGCGATATCGAGCACCGCGCGCAGGATCTGGTTGTCGCCGTCGGCTGGGGTAAAGTCCGTGAAGAGGTAGTAACGCCCGGCCCGGGGGAAAGTCCAGGCCAATCGGAAGCGGCCGTCAGAGCCAAGCACCGGGTGCTGGTGCTCGAACCAGCCAAAGTCCGCGCTGACCAGTATCAGGTGCAGCGGTTTCTCGTGGACTGTCTCAAATTCGCGCACGAGCTGCCCCGTCGGCGCTTCATGGATACTGAAAGTGAGCTCTGTCGGCTGACCGGCAGACGCAGGGTGCGGAGAGTCCAGTGTCAGCGCGTAAATGCGCCTACCCGTCCGAAGCCGCTGGGCCAGTGTCAGATAGGCGGCCGGGGTTTTGTCAAAGCGCCCCTGGCAGGCCGCCGAGCAGAAGTAGTAAGTCTTTCCCCCCACCATTTCCCGGAATGGAGTCGTATCCGTGTCCGTGCTCATGCGGCACACAGGATCTTTCACATCGTGCGCCAGCGCAGGAAAGTTGATGAGCGAGGCGGTGAGCAGAAACAGGGCAAGTAAGAGACGAGGCATAGTCTTTGATACGCGAAGGGGAACAGAGCAAGTTCCTAAGCACTTGTGAATAAGTAACCTGGGATTTTCCTCAGCCCCGAAGGGGCTTTCTCCGAGTAGCCCAGCCTTTCAAAGCCGGGTCTAAGTCCCAGGAAACATAGGCGCAAGTCCCTACGGCTGAACCTTGAGAGTATCAACCACCGTGAAGTCGGAGTGGTTGTTTTTGAGGACCACCTGGGCATCCTCAACCGCACGAAGCTTCATGCCGGCTTCGGCTACATAACCGCTCAGGATGACAGTGCGATCTTTGATACCGACTTCCACCAGATTTTTAGGATTGTTAAGCACCGGGTCGCGGATGATCGCCGTTTTGATGGCGGGACGCAGGACGGTATTGGCATCGATGGCTGTCGGCACGGCTTTGATCGCCTGTCCGGTCTGCTGCGCCGTTTCCTTCACGACCTGCCCGGTCTGCGCTGCCGTGTCCCGCACGGCCTGTGTATTTTTGTCCGCATCCTGCTTTGCCCCGTTGAGGGCATTGGAGCAGCCGCTCAATGCGGCGCTGCAAACTAGCAATGCGAGCGGGAAAGAAGAGATTTTCATAAGCTGCCTCCGGTTTCGTATCTATGGATTTTATGTTGACAGAAAAGACTGCCCCTTGGTAAACTCTATTGCAGGAGAATGTGATCCGATGCTGCGCCGCGCGTTTACATTAAACCTCTTGCGTAAGTCGGCTTGCCCTGCCCGGATTAGAAATCCGGGTCTTCTGCAAAGCGATTGTCCGCGAAGGCAGACAATCGCACCTCAAAAGCCCTGCACTTCCCGTGCAGGGCACTTACGCAAGAGGTCTATTGCATAAATGGCACCCTGTAGGGGCGCTGCTTGCTGCGCCCTCTGAATTACTGTGCCCTCTGAATTACTGCGCCCTCCAAATCCCCCTACAGTCCTGTTCCTGATACCCCATTGTACAAAATCACCGGAGGAGGCGGTGTTCCCGCGGCCTTTTGCGCGGCATG
>JANXMY010000109.1 GCA_025354405.1 Armatimonadota bacterium | reverse complement strand
TTTTTGGCTGGAATCGTTACTTGGTGTACCATAGTAGCTGCAACCCTTGAATGGATTATCTATGACCTGCGACTGACTAAAGCCACCATTCATAATCTCATACTTAATCGTATTTGCATCCACTAAGTCCCCAGTCAGCGGGAGAAAGCCGACATAAAAGTTAGAGAGGCTTGGCTTAATGTCGCCCCCGAACGGCCCTCCTACGAATTTGGAAATTACTTTGGTTGGCTGCCCCTTCTCCCGGAGTTCCAGATTATAAGTAACAATCAAGTTAGGCTTAGTCGTCTTGGCACTGAACTTCAGTATTTGGGCGTTAAGCAAACTCGTGAGCATTGAGGCGTCCGCGCTAATTCCTAGAGGGGCTGACGCTAAAGAGAGACCGTCATAGGAGTAGTGCGGCGAATAATTATCTGGGTCTGGAATTACCGGGGCTGTATTTGCGGATTGCTGGGCGTATGCCGTCGAACGAGCACCATGTTGGGTAAGTGTCCAGCCAAATAAGGCACAAATAAAAACTGCGATAAAAGCCCCGTACACTTTTGCTTTTCCCATATTCATTCCAGTCTTCTATCGTCAACCAGTCGTAAACAGCAAGCCTTTATTAGCGGCCCAACGGCATAGCTCACCCGCGACAACGCCCGAACAAGCCCTGCGATAATGTACCCGAAAAGGCGGGCGATGGCGTCGGGTGCAGCGCATTGTTAGGCTGCAAATGTTTTGCGAACGCCCGGCTGAACAAGGTAGACGATAACCATCACTGAAACCAGAACTTGCAAAAGTTTGCTGCCCATGACCGCTTCTGAACCGTTCATTCCGAAAGAACTTGAAGAGATAAAAAAGTAACAGGAATTGGCATGACATCCGCATCGGCTGGAGCTTTCTGAGAGAAACTCCACGGGATTACTGTGCCAAATGTTTTAGAAGATGGATCAAGATCAAAAATAGACGTACCTGTAATTTTACATCTTACGCAGTGTTGATATTGACTGTCACTCGGCCATGCTATGAGGTTCCCAATTGCCGCGATCCAGCTATCTTCTTTCATGTCACGGATTTGAATACCAGGAGCCATGCCACTCAGCTTCGATTGACGAAGATCAATGGGTACACCGCAATCCAGCATTATGTCATATGACGGTTCCTCATCAGGGCCGTACTGCCCTTCTCCTACCTCAGATAGTTGAAGTATATCACCAGCAATTATGTAAACATTTGGGTTAAGACTACCACCTACAGGTCTAATCAGCCTATTACGTTCCTGCACAAGATCAAAATCGAATGCAGGGGAAGTTTTACCGATAATCTGGCGCATCATAGGTCGCAAAAGAAAGTGAAAGTTGTAGACGAGATCAAACTCCTCAAGCAGATTTTCTACTGCTCCTTCCAATTTGGCTGACAAACCCTGTTTTTTTGCCATCTTAATCAGTCCGTAGTGAAGGTTTGCGTAAAAAGTGCCATCAATTTGTGCGACAAGATTTCTTTTCATAGAGACGAATATTTTCCCCAGAAAATAGTGTACAGTTCCTCCATAAAGCAGGCAGAACAAAACACAGCATAATGAGCGAGACAACAAAATACAATATTGCCAGAATAACCACACCCGGCGGGCGATGCTTTTTAGGGATGGTTACAGGTGGATTTTGCATTTTTGCTTCCGCCGACAGAATAGCCTCTGTTTGCAGCCTAACGCCATAGCTCACCCGCGACACCCGCTTGCACAGCCAATCAATGACGCACAGCAAGCCGGGCGGGTGGCGTCGGGTGCAGCGCATTGTTAGACCGCAGGAGGTTTA
>JANXMY010000104.1 GCA_025354405.1 Armatimonadota bacterium | reverse complement strand
AAATGGGCGACAGGAGAAGGTACTCTTAAGGATGTTTGCGGAGGGGCCGAAAGGCTTTGACGGCGGGATGAGCGCCGATAAGTACAATAGTATCACCCACGCCCCGCACTCTACCGTGACACGCGATCTGAACGATCTCGTAGAGAAGGGGGCCTTGCGGCGCACGGGGGAGCGTCGGCACACCCGCTACCACCTAAGTGCGACTTTGAGGCCGCCCCCGCGCGTGACGGTGGACGCGGGGGGGCAGATCGTGATCGCCGCGCCCGCGTCAGAAACCGACCGCCTGGACCAGGGTGGCGGTCGATAGGAACGACCACGCCCCCCATCGGCCCCACCTCGGTCTCCCCTTGGTAGGGCGTTCGACATCCCGCTCCGAGTTCCTGAGCTCGCTTGATCATATTCTATCAGAAACGAAGGTTTCTGATAGAATGGTGACATAAACATACTGATATTAGAAAATACCGACGGTTAGTAAGTCACTGATAAACGGGAACTCTAAATGGAATCCACCGCCGAAATAGAGTCTACCAAAATAGAATTTTGTGTCACCACAAAACGGTCAGCACTGCCCCCGGGCGTGCTGCGGGCATATGCGCTTGTCAAAAGCGGCCTATCGCGGCAGAGTATCAAGGACCTCACGGCGGCGGGGAAGCTCCTTCGCCTGGGGCGCGGCCTCTACAGTCTCCCGGATTCACCGGTGACGGAAAACCATGATCTCGCCCAGATCGTGGCCCGCGTTCCGCAAGGTGTCGTGTGTTTGACATCTGCACTTCAGTTCCATGGACTGACTACGGTAAGCCCCTGGCGCATTCACCTGATGCTGCCACGCGGCGCCCGCCCGCCCCAAATCGAGCATCCGCCGCTCACTCTGACCTACGCAAGTGAGGGATCATACCATGAGGGTATCGAAGAGTTTATGGTGGAGGGCGTCAGCGTCAAAGTCACTTCAGTCGCCACTACGAAGCCAGACGGCGTGTTTCATAAATAGGTTTCCCCTTTTTGATCCAAGCAGTTTTTTGATCGCTTGTCTCAAAAAGGACGTGGGTATTCATACACCGCTAAATCAAAAAAGATTGAATAGAAGGAGATTGGATGATGGCAATCGATGACTTGCCTGACACGTTGCTCGGTCAGCTCGCACAAGGAGAACAACTCCTATGGGCTGGCAAGCCGAACCCAGATGCTTACAAGATTGCTCGTAGGGAAAAAGCTGTGCGTTTTTCTCTCGTCGTAAATTTGTTCTTCGGAAGTTTAGGGCTTACATATTGGGCCTTGGATGGATTGGGAAGCTCGTCCGTCACCTGCTTCGTTTTGGGATGTGTTTTCTCGCTGATTGGCTTTGTTTCCAGCAGTGAGCGGTTTGCACCCAAATGGTGGCACGCAGTGACTGATCAACGAATTCTCACTGATTATCCGACAGACGGCCCCGAAAGATTTACAGAGGTTCCCTTGATCCATATTGAAAACATGAGAATCAAAAAGTACACGCAAAGTTCTGGAACAATACAATTCAATTATTCACCCATACGCCAGAATTGCATTTCTTTCGAGTGTATTGATGATGTGGAAGCCGTCTATCAGCTTATTGAAGATGGCCGGGCTAATCTGTTGTTCAGTCCCGTGAGGCACGTTATTGATAATGGGGATTTATCTGCTACTTGAGATTTTCAGTGTTCTCTTTCGATCGTATTAGTGTTGGTGCCGTATTTCCGAAACAATCTCGATGGTATCTGCATAGATTGTTGTATGTACCTTTTTAGCCGCCTCGTTTTCAGCAACCGGAAGGTGACGACACAACACGGCCTTTGACAACAACGACCGGATCATCGGCCACAGCTACGACGCGGATGGCAGCGAAACGACGGTCAACGGGCAGGTAGCGAGCTACGACTTCGAGAACCATCTGGTGAGTTTGGGCAGTGCAGCGAACTACGTGTATGACGCGGACGGCAACCGGGTGAGTGTCACCAGCGGAGGAACAACGACAGGCTATGTGGTGGACACGAGCCTGCCCTACGCTTCGGTGGTGGAGGAGTACAGCAACGGCAGCCTTGCCGCCCGGTATGATTACGGTGACGACCTGGTGCGCATGGACCGGGGCAGCGGGGTCTACTACTACATTTACGACGGCCTCGGTAGTACCCGGCAGTTAGTTTCCACCGCAGGATTGGTGACGGACACCTGGGGCTACTCGGCGTTCGGGGAGCTGGCTTCGCACACGGGCAGCACGGTCAATCCGTTCCTGTTCAATGCACAGCAGTTTGACGGGGCGAGTGGGAATTATTATCTGCGGGCGCGGTATTATGACCAGAGTGTGGGGCGGTTTATTTCACAAGACTCCTTCGCGGGGCGAGATAATGGAGTGAACCCCAAGAGTGAGACAAAAGGTTAGGGTGGTATACTCCAAAAAGGAAACCATCGACTATGAGCCTCAAACGACGCGTCTTCACCAAAGAGTTCAAGCAGCAAATCCTGCACCAAGACCAGGCGGGCAAATCGATCGCCCAGGCCTCGCGTGAGAACGAGCTGCACCCGAACCTAATCGCCAAATGGCAGAAGCTGCATGAGCAGTATGCCCAAAACGCCTTCCAGGGCAACGGCCATGCTTACACCCAGGAAGCCAAGATCGCGGAACTGGAGCGGCTGATCGGTCAGCAGACCGTCGAAATCAGTCTCTTACCCCACTAAAGCCTTAAAAAAAGTCGCGCTGATCCAAGAACGGCTCAAGGCCGAGAACGGGGCCAACCGATGAGCCAAGCAATCCTGGAGCTTGCCAAACAAGGCTACAGCACTCAGGCGTCCTGCCACGCGTTTGGATTGCCTCGGGCAACCTACTATCGCTCTCTGTCTGTGACCGAACCCGCCACAACGGATGCGGCTTTGCGCGAACAAATTCAGCGCGTGGCATTGGAATGGTCTTGCTATGGCTACCGCCGTATTACGAAAGAGCTGCATCGGCAAGGCGTCAAGGCAAACCACAAATGCGTTTTGCGCCTCATGCGCGAGGACAACTTGCTGTGTTTGCGAAAGAAACGGTTCGTGGCCACCACAAACAGCGACCACGGCCTTCCTGTGTACCCAAACCTTGCCGCCGAAATGGACATCACCGCCCCCGACCAGCTCTGGGTCTCCGATCTGACCTATATTCGCCTGGGCCACGAGTTCATCTACCTGGCTGTGGTGCTCGATGCGTGTTCGCGCCGCTGCCTGGGCTGGTGCCTGGGCCGCCGCCTCGATGCAGCCCTGGCAACGACAGCCTTGAAAATGGCACTCATAGAAAGGAAACCAGCCGTTCACCATTCAGACCGAGGCGTTCAATATGCGTCGGGCGAATATACGAGCCTGCTCCAAGCGAGCGGCGTCCAGATTAGCATGCCCCCAATAAAACCCTAGCCGCAGAGGCAACCCCTACGATAATGCCAAAGCGGAGAGCTTTATGAAGACCTTGAAGTGCGAGCAGGTATACTTGAGCGAATACGAGAACCTTTCAGATGCCCGAGCGCAGATCGGACACTTCCTCGAAGCGGTTTACAACCAGAAACGGCTGCATTCGAGCTTGGGGTATTTACCACCCGCAGAGTTCGAGCAAGCCTACGACAAGGCAAACAAAATGAACCGAGACAAGAACCAGACCATCACACCTTAACTTTTTGTCTCATCTCAGGGGTTCACTCCAG
>JANXMY010000046.1 GCA_025354405.1 Armatimonadota bacterium | reverse complement strand
ACCGTATTCCATACCCTCCAATTCGCGCAGGACCAGGGCCGCCCGCAGGGGCGGGGTAAGCTGATCGAGCAGGGCGGAGACCAGCATCCGTGTGTCCGTGTCGCCGTCGGTGCGCACTGGTGACACTGGGGCGAACTCATCCGGCACCTCCGCCTTCCAGCGTGCGGCGCGGCGTCGGCTCAGGCAGAGCCGAACAGTGATCTGGAACAGCCAGGCAGAGAAGCGGCCGTCGCCCCGAAAGCTGGGCAGCCGTCGAAACGCCGTGAGAAACGCCTCCTGGGTCACATCTTCCGCCTCGGAGTCCCGCCGCAGGACGTGGGCGGCCAGGCGCACGACCCGCGCAAGGTACCGCTCCAGGAGCCAGCGGTAAGCGGTCTCCTCCCCGGCCTTCGCCCGCGCGATCCAAAGTGCCTCCTCGCGCGTCTCGCGGTCGGTGCCCTCCAGCGTGGTCATGGCCCGCAGGGCCGCGCCTAGTTGTAAGCTGCTCTCGCCGGTCATTTCTGTTCTCCAGAGAGAAAGACGCGGTGAGAGGCGGAATAGGTTCGGTAGTGATGAACAGAGTTAACGGGTAGGGTTCTTAATACCCCAGTGCCAACCCCTCAACGCGTGGATCGGAGCCGCCGAAGAGGGAGCCGGTGTCCGGGTCGAGCAGAATGATCTGAGCTGCGCAGGCCGCCGACCACGGGCCGCCGACGGTGAGGGCGTAGCCACGCTGACGCAGCTCGTAGCAGGTGTCGAGCGGCAGGCGGTCTTCGATAAACAGCTCGGCCCCATCCGGAGCGGTGTGCCACTTCGGGCTTTCGATGGCCTCCTGCGGGCTGCGTTTGCCGTCGACGAGCTGGGTGATGATCTGCAGGTTCGTCAGCGCGTCGGCATCTCCGCCGACTGCCCACAAGGTATTCCCGTGAAGAAGCATCCAGGGGCCTGCAGTCAGACTCTCCCCCGATTGGTCGCTGCTGGTCCAGGCGACTGCGTTGCCGCGGGCATCGACGACGCAGTGCGTCGCGGCGGTCTGCGCGGCACTGCGGCCCAGATGCTCTTTGCTCGCTCCCGCGATTCGGTGAATCGCTTCGGCACTTTCCGGGCTGAGCGCGGCGAGGTCAATACGCTCCAGAGTGCGGAGCCTCGATCCCAGGCTGCTCTCCGGTGCGG
>JANXMY010000025.1 GCA_025354405.1 Armatimonadota bacterium | reverse complement strand
TCCGCAGAGCAGCTTAAGCAGTATGATATTCTGTACTTGCCCTATTCCGCCGCCGGGGTGCCATTTACGTCTGAAAACAACGAAAAGCTGCGACGGTTCGTGGACGGTGGCGGCGTGCTGCTTGTGGATTATTCCGCCGCTGCCCTCGCACCGCCATTTGGTTTATTTACGGATGTTCAGTTCACCGCTGGTCCTGCCGCACTGGGGCTGCCCGCTGCCGGGTCATTGACGCTCCGGCATCCCTTGATTTCTCGCCCTTACTTCCTTGGCGCGGACGACATTCTCCACCTAGGCATTTATTCGACTTCGGGCGGGCTGACAAGTTCTGCACCAGGCGATTTCGGCAATCTGTTCGCGCCGGTGATTACACGCCCCACGGATGCGGCAGTGTCCGCCGCCACCTTGGGGGCGGGGCAGATTGTGGTCTCTGCGCTGAATATCGGCGGCGCAATCAACGATTTCTCCGGCCCTAGCGGGAACGCCGGACCGTATTTCGGCAACCCCGGCACGTCTCCCGATCCGGCGCCAGTCTTCGGCTACGCTCCCGCTCAGGACTTGAAGTTCCTGGCGAACGTTATTTCCCTCTCCGATATACATCCGGCGGAGAGCAAGAACGCCCATCAGAATTCCGCGGGTAACGATTCACCTTCTTTCGCCTCTGCCTGGACATTTCCTGTCGGCAGCTCAACCGGCTCGGCAGTATGGGGCGGGTATGTGTTTTTCACGGACAGCAATGGAAACCTCTATGCGTTCGACGCCAAGCCCAGCGAAGACCTGACAGGTACAGGACAACCCGATGATGGTGTTCAAGATTTCAGCCAGGGTAAGCCCTATGACCAGATCTGGAACAGCGCTGTTGGTGCCGGCTGCTCCGCTCCGACGGTCGGTGTCTACGGCGGCGTCTCGGTTGTATTCGTCGAGAAAAGCAATGGCACTGTCGTGGGATACAATCCTGTCACTGGCGCGGTGATGCAGACGCTTGTACCCGGCACTTCTTCGGTTTTTTCTGGAAATGCACCCGCTCCCACGGTCTATGGGGGCCGCCTCTATGCCGGTCAGTCGAATGGGAACCTGCTTGTTTACGATTCGAATTCCGGGGCGAGTGCCTCCGCAGGTAAATTCATTCCTCTGGTTTCCAGTGGGAGCAGCATTGATACCGTAACTGCCGCGCCTTCGATTGGTCTGATCCCGGATGGGGTGTCCAACGACATCGTGGCTCTGGTACCGACCCAACAAAACATCTACTCCGTAATTCTTGGTGCACGCGGTGATATTTTGTCCCCGTTCCCGCAAAATGCACCGACCGGGTATGACATTAGCAATCGATTCCGACTGAGTAATCTGGTGGCCGACAATCAGTCGACGCCGAAGTCTATCGCGTTTGATAACAGCGGTAATTCCGCTCTGGCGAACGGGTCGAAGAACTACGGATTTCCTCTGTTCGGCGGTGCCGGAACCATTTACGGCAACTGGGATGTGGACTTTGCTAAAAGCCTTACCGGTCCAACCGACAATCTGAATTTAAATCAGATCAGTGGGGGCAG
>JANXMY010000216.1 GCA_025354405.1 Armatimonadota bacterium | reverse complement strand
GTTCCTAGTTCGCTGCGGGGTGGGTTCCTGAATGTCAGTGTGGGCTCCGAAAAGCCTGCCAAATAGAGAACAGCATGATTGAGGAAGACGCAAGCAAGACAAGAGGGCGCAGTAAGACAGAGGGGCGCAGCAAGCAGCATCCCTACGGGGAGAATTGGTCAGGGACCAATACCGGGTACAATTGCTGATATGACTCCAGGAATTGTGTATTTGATCGGCGCGGGGCCGGGCGACCCGAAGCTCATTACGGTGGGCGGAGCAGAGGCTTTAAAGAAGGCTGATGTGGTGGTGTATGACCGGCTGGCGCATCCGAAGCTGCTGGACTATGCACGGATGGATGCCGAGCGGGTCTATGTCGGCAAAAAGGCCGATCAGCACGCGATGACGCAGGACGGCATCAATGCGCTGCTGGCGGACCGGGCGGCGGCGGGAAAGACCGTGGCGCGGCTGAAGGGCGGCGATCCGTTTGTCTTCGGGCGCGGCGGAGAAGAGGCGGAGTACCTGCGGGAACGAGACATCCCATTTGTGGTCCTTCCAGGGGTGACGTCGGCGATCGCGGCCCCGGCGTACGCGGGTATCCCCGTCACGCACCGCGATGCGGCGTCGTCGTTTGCCGTGATTACCGGCCATGAGCGCAATGACGGACGCGAGTCCGGGACGCGCCTCCCCGGAGAGGCAGAAGGACGGCGGCGGTGGGACAAGATTGCCTATGCCGCCGATACGCTGCTGTTTCTGATGGGTGTCGAAAATCTGGGTGAGATTGTGACCCAGCTGATGGCAAATGGCCGCGCCGCCGAAACCCCCGTCGCTTTGGTCCGCTGGGGGACCTGGGCCGGGCAGCAGGAAACGCTGGTCGGGAGCCTGGGCGATATTGTGGAGCGCGTTCGGGTGGCCAAGTTCAAAGCCCCGGCAGTCACAATCGTCGGCGAAGTGGTCAAACTGCGCGAGAAGATTCGCTGGTTTGATATTGGCCCGCTGGCCGGGAAACGCGTGATTGTCACCCGTGCCCGGGAGCAGGCATCGGAGTTCGCTGAGATGCTGCGAGAACGGGGAGCGGAGCCGATCGAGTTCCCCCTGATCTCGATTGTGCCCCCCGCCGACGGCTATGCGGCACTCGACAACGCTCTGGTTCGAATCGGCAGCTACGACTGGATCTGCTTTGTCAGTGCGCCCGCCGTGCGGGCCTTTTGCGAACGGCTGACGGCGGCAGGGAAAGATGCGCGAGCATTTGCAGGCGCGAAGCTGGCGGCGGTCGGCCCGGCGACGGCCGAAGCCTTGCGCGGATTTGGCCTGCAGCCCGACTTCCTGCCGCAGATTGCGACGGGAGCGGGCCTGGGCGCGGAGCTGCCGGGGGAAGTCTTCGGCAAAAACGTACTGCTTCCCCGTGCCGCCGAAGGCGAGGACGCGCTGGCCGAGGCCCTCATTGCCCGAGAAGCGACAGTCGATGCGGTGACGGCGTATGCGAACGTCGTTGACGGGGCGGGGGCGGAAGAAGTTCGGGAAAGGCTGGCGGAGGGGACGGTCGATGTTGTGACGTTCACCAGCTCTTCCACGGTCAAAAACTTCGTCACAGCTCTGGGCGAGGCCCCGCTGCCGACGTCGGTCAAGATCGCCTGCATCGGCCCCAGCACGGCAAAGACGGCCACGGAACTATTAGGCCGTGCCCCGGAGATACTCGCTGATGAACCGACGATGGCTGGCCTGCTGGCGGCTTTGGAAGGGTTTCACGCGCGGCAGGGGTAGGGCCGCAATTCGATCGGGCAGAGGCAGGGCCGCAATTCGATCGGGCAGAGCCACGGATTGGAAATCCGAGGCTCCGAAATGCCCAGCGTCCAGAGGACGCAAGAGAAGAGTAAATCAGTCGTACGCTGCAGTCTTAACGTCGCTTCGACGGCGGGCTTTTTTCAGCCTCGGATTTCCAATCCGTGGCCTCCAGTGGACTTGCTCCGGAGAGACGATAAAAACACAGACGATATGAACACCGAGGGCGCGGCAAGCAGCGCCCCTACAAATTGACTGCCTATGCTCCGGTTTCTATTACAGCGTTTCGCGTTGGCCCTGGTCTCGGTCTGGGCGGTCTGCACGCTGACATTTTTTATTGCGGCGTCCGCACCCGGCGACCCGGCCCTGATTGCTGCCGGGGAAAAGGCGTCACCAGCCGCCGTCGCGATGGCGCGGCACGATCTGGGGCTGGACAAGCCTGTGCTGACCCGTTACGGGCTGTACCTGGTGGGTGTCACGCACGGGGATTTAGGCCGCTCGTTTTTGCGGGACCATGAGCCGGTGACGCACTTTCTGCGGCGCGGGCTGCCGAACACGTTCCTGCTGGCGTTCGCGGCGATTGTACTGGCCCTAGTCGTGGGCCTGCTGACGGGCCTTTCCGCCGCCCTTCGTCCGAACACTCTGCTGGACCGGGCTTTGATGACTTCGGTGCTGGTGGGAGTGACCTTGCCCAATTTCGTGCTCGCCCCCGTACTGATCCTCATTTTCGTGCAGAGTCTGGGCTGGCTTCCCCCACCCGCGCAGGACAACCTGTGGGCGATTACCCCCGACCATCTTCTGCTGCCGGCGGTGGTACTGGCCGCCCGGCCCGCCGCGCTGATCGCCCGGATGACGCGGGCGTCGCTGCTGGAAACCCTGCGCCAGGACTACATCCGTACCGCCCGCGCGAAAGGCCTATCTCCGCTGACCGTGCTGCTGAGGCATGCCCTGAAAAATGCGTTTCTGCCGGTGCTGACGACGGCGGGTGTTTCGTTTGGCTACCTGCTCTCCGGGTCGTTCGTCGTCGAAACCGTGTTTACGATTCCTGGAGTCGGGGCAGCGTCTATCGACTCTCTGGGCGAGCGCGACTATTCAGTCATTCAGGGAACGACGCTGCTTCTGGCCGTGATTTTCGTCGGCATCAATTTGCTGACCGACCTGCTGTATGCCACGCTCGACCCGCGTGTCAAAGCGGCGGAGGGCACGGCATGAGTGTGATGCTGGAACAGGAAAAGCAGGAGGCGGAAGGGCTGACGGCGGCGCGGCCTGCACCGGGTGTCTGGAAACGCCTTCTTCAAAACCCCGTGGCGGCGGCGAGCCTTCTCATCTTGGCTTTGATCGTGCTGATGGCGGTGGTCACTCCGCTGATCTCCCCCTACAGCTACGCCCACCCGACCGATGACATCAGTGCACCTTCTTCCGCGCGGCACTGGCTGGGAACCGACGATTCGGGGTATGACTTACTAATTCGTCTGGCGATGGGAGCGCGGGTCTCACTCTCGGTCGGGCTTGGGGTCGAAATACTGGTGCTGGCGGTCGGCATTCCCATCGGCCTCATCGCGGGATATTATGGCCGCTGGACCGACACGCTGCTGATGCGACTGACGGATATGATGTTTGCATTCCCGGACATCCTGCTGGCGATTCTCATCATGGCGGTCTACGGACAAAGCCTTGGAAACTTGTTTGTCGCCCTTGCAATTACCGGCTGGCCGGGATTGGCCCGGCTGGTGCGTGGGCAGGCCCTGTCCCTGCGCGGGCGGGAGTTCGTGGAGGCGGCCCGGGCGCTCGGCATCCCGAGCGGCCAGATTATTCGGCGGCACCTCCTTCCGAACCTGCTCTCGCCGATCATCGTAGCCGCCACGATCGATATTGCCGGGGTGATTATCGCCGAAGCGACGCTGTCATTCCTGGGGATCGGGGTGCAGGACCCCCTGCCGTCGTGGGGCAAGATGATCAGTGTCGCACGGACTTCGCACTACTGGCGCTCGAACCCGTCGCTGGTGATCTATCCTGCCCTATGCCTCTCGCTGACGGTGCTTTGCCTGAACTTCCTAGGGGATGCCCTGCGCGATGCCCTGGATCCGCGCTCAGCAAGTACTGAGTAATGAGTATTGGAAACGACTAATTTAGAAAATCATTGATTGAATGAAGAAAATTTGCCTTGTCTACTGCCATCCGAATCCCAGCAGCCTGAACGCTGCGATTGCGGACGCTTACGAGCGCGGCGCCTTGGCCGGGGGCCACTCGGTCCGGCGTCTGAACCTGTACGAGATGGAGTACGATCCGTCAGTCGTCTTTTCCGGCATCGGCAAGCAGCAGGCGCTGGAGCCGGACCTGGTGGCGGCTCAGGAGACGATTCAGTGGGCCGAGCACGTCGTCTTTGTATTCCCAACCTGGTGGGGCAGCACGCCGGCGCGTCTGAAAGGCTTCTTTGACCGAACGTTTCTTGAGGGATGGGCTTACCGCTACGATGATCTGAAGAGCCTCCTGCCCCGGAAGCTGCTGGCAGGCCGCTCCGCACATCTCCTTTACACGATGAACACGCCGCCGCTGCTCTTTCAGCTCGTCATCGGGGACCCCGTCTGGCGATCCCTGAAGCTGGGAACACTCGGCTTTGTGGGCCTGACGCCCGTCCGCCGTACGGTATTCGGCCCGGTCAAGAAATCATCGGAGAGGCAGCGGAAGCAGTGGCTGGTGGCGGTCGAAGCCGATGGCAAGCGTGGAAAGTAGGAGAAAGTGGCAGCGGAGAACGAGATCATTCATCGCCCCCTGACCCACCCGGAAGCTGTGAGGCTGCATCAGGAGCTGAAGACGACCCCGAATATCCTCGGTTACACAATCCATGAGCTGAAGAAGCTGTCTGATGTTTTTATCGTGGAAGTGGGGGGCGAGTTCGCCGGGGCCTGTTTCAGCATTGACCTGGCGCAGGGCTGGACGGAGATCGCGGCCCTCTGCGTTCTCTCTGGCTTTCAGGGCGCAGGCCTCGGCAGAAGACTGTTTCTCGCGGCCTGGGAGCGGACGCAGAAGCGCCAGCGGCATGTCTACGTTTTGAGTCGCAATACCCGGGTGGTGGAGTGGATGCGCGAGAGGGATATGACGGTGGACGAAAAGCTCTGGCGTGCCCCGTGGGCCGTTCACCTGTATATGCCACGCTACATGGCGAGTCGGTATCGGTTCACGGAGAGTGTACGCAAACGCAAAGAGATCAGTGCGTGCCCACCGCTGATGCAGGGGATTAAAAAGTTTGCAGAGGATTAAAAAGTTTGCAAGGCATTAAAGAGTTCGTGAGGGGCAGCAAAGAGTTCGTGGGGGGGTGACAGAGCCAAGGAAAGCCGCGGATTGAAAGCCACGGATTGAAAGCCACGGATTGGAAATCCGAGGCTGAGAAGTGCCCAGCGTCCAGAGGACGCAAGAGAAGAGAAAATCCGCCGCATGCTGCAGTCTTAACGTCGCTTCGACGGTGGGCTTTTTCTAGCCTCGGATTTCCAATCCGTGGCTCTTGCTCAGCTTGCGAGTATCAGGGCGAAATTGGGGAGACATACGCCGGGTAGCCTCTTTTTTGCAGATCTTCCGCAGCTTTCCCCGCGCCGCCTTTCGTGCGGTACGCCCCTACCTGAACTTTGTAGATTACATGGTCGCCATCGCGCTCACTGCGAGTGCTGCTGGAATACCCTTTGCTGCGCAGCTCATCGACAACGCTCCGGGCATGGCTTTCATCCGTGTAGGAGCCGGTCTGGACACGGAACTGTGCTTTCCCGCCCCCTTCCTGCCCCTTTTCCGAATCGGCGGGTTTATTGACACGCTCGAAATCAGGGTCTGCTGGAGCTGGCGGCGTGCTGGGGTCCGGGCCCGGGGAGGGGGTCGTGCCTGCACCGCTGTCGGGACTGGGGTCAGGAGCGATCCCAGTCGTGTTTCCACTGGGCTGCGTACTCTCTGGAACTTGGAGCGGACGAGGTGCTGGAGCGGCTTCCTGCGTGGCTTCCGGGTCGGCCGGTGGGGTCAGCGGAGTGCGGATGACCCGGCGGAGCACCGGGGCGCTCTCCTCGCGGATGGCGATGCGCGGCGCCCCCGGTGCGGTGTAGTCACCGTTGACCGCACGCGGGCGCGGCACCGTTGGAGCGACGATGGGGGCTGGCGTCGAGACAGCCGAGGGCGCGGGCTGCACGACCTGATCTCCCGTGCGGGGCGCGCGTGCCCCCCCCACGAGATACCCTATCCCCACGCCGCCGATGATCGCCACCGCAGCGGCGCCCACAAACTTCCATGCTCCACTCGATTGACTGCGTGCCACGGAAAATGTCCCTTCGTACAAACGCCTCCAAGCAGGCTTCTCTGAGGTTACTATACGACGTGCAGAGCCTTTTTGTCAAGCTAGTAGCGAAGATAGGCCTCGGAGATCGCATTGCCGATTTCGATGCACCGCACCTGTACCTGATCCAGGAACTGATGCAGGCCCTGAGCAATAATCTCCTCCGTGGTCAAAAAGGCCAGATCGGCGCGCAATCGCCCGACGAGACGTTCGGCGCGGTTGACGGCGGGGAGGCCTTTTGTTCCACCAATCTGACGCAGCGCACGGTCCACCTGAGTCACAGCAAAGCTGATAGACGACGGAAACGCCGGGTTGCGTACGAGAAACGCGACGACTTTGCCGGGCGTGATGCCAAAGCGATTGGCTTTGCGAAACGCCTCAAAGGCTCCAACGCTCTTCAGCACCGCCGTCCACTGATGCTGGTCCAGTGTTCCGCCGGCTTCGCCCGACCCGAGCAGGATATGGTATTTGACATCCAGCATCCGGGCCGTTTTGTCCGCCCGCTCCAGGAACATACCACATTCCATAAACGCCCGCGCTTCGTCGATCGGCAGGGTCCGGTCACTGATGCCATGGAAAAGGTGAGACGCATTTTTCACCTGTGTAAAAAAGCCGTGCGGCGACGATTCCAAGATCTTGTCCACATCCCAGCGAGTAACTTCCAGGAAGAACATGTTCAGGCTCTCATACATCTCCGACGAGATCATTTCGCGCACGCCCCGGGCGTTCTCCCGTGCCCGGGTCACGCAGGAGGCAATGGAGTTGCTGTTGTCCCGGCTGAACGCGAAAAAGTCCAGCACGTTGCGCTCCGCCTGATCTCCGCCATACTTTGTCTTGAAGAGTCGGGCGGACCCGGAGATGGCAAGGATCGGCCCCCAGAGTGCGGAAGGATCGATTTCGCCGCCCTGAGCGAGCGGAAAGGCACCCTCCAGCTCCGAATGATATTGCACATCAACAATCCGGGCGGTGGCTTCGGCGCGTTCGACATACCGTCCGATCCAGAACATGGCGTCAGCTTCACGTGCGAGCATAGAGTGGGGTCCTTGTGAGATTTTTAGTGATATCTTTTAGTGATATCTTTTAGTGATAGGGTTTCGCGATAGGACGGGCGATTGAAATCGCGGCAACAAGGGCACGAAACCGGGTGTTGTGCCGATGTCGAAAGTCGTGCCGATGTCGAAAGCGTAGTCGAAAGCGTAGTCGAAAGCGTAGTCGAAAGCGTAGTCGAAAGCGTAGTCGAAAGCGTAGTCGAAAGCGTAGTCGAAAGCGTAG
>JANXMY010000175.1 GCA_025354405.1 Armatimonadota bacterium | reverse complement strand
CCCCAAGCAGGACTCCCCCCGCCCCCCGCCGAATAACCCCCTGATTTCGCCGGGGAAATCTGCCGATGATACTTTACGGAGTATCTAAGCAGCCCGTAAGCCCGAAGATGCGCTTCCTTTGTTTCTGCTGCCTGACGTTCCGTGACGTTCGCTTACGTTCCGTCAGTTCACGCGCGACGCACACAGGAGGAATAAATCGTGTCACAGAACATCATACCGACGCCCCCGGCAGGGCCTGACCCGGCGCTGCATCAGCTCTTCAGCTCCCTGGTCGAGCGGGCCTTCATCCAGACACTCGGGGTCTACGAATCCCATGTCGCCGACTATCTGGCGACTGTGCTGGCCGATTTTGCGCAGATGTCGCAGGTCACCAAGATACGGGACCTGACCGGAAGGCCCCTGGAAGAAGTCGCCGAGATGCTGCTGGAAGCCGATGTCCGCTTTGCCGCCACATCGTTCAGCCGCGAGCGCGAAGTGCACAAGCATATCGGCGACTGCACGCTGTTCTGGGCGGGCCTCTATCCCGAGGCCCTGCCCCGCTTGCAGGCGCAGAGCCGCCGGGACCACCTGCTGGATTATGTCCAGCAGGGGCGCAGCAGCTATGCCATCGCGGCCACCCACGACTACGGGGCATACCGCCGCGAGGCCCCAACGCTGAAAAAGATCTCGGACGAGTTTGAGCTGTGCCTCCTCGGGTTAAACTCCGTTCGGCAGCAGCTGGACTCCATGAAGATGGATACGACGCGATTGGCCCCCCGGCCCCATTGAGATGGGAAAAAGAAGGCGGGGGGCCGCAGAAAGAAAAATTCTATGACCACCCTGCCAACCCAGCCTTTTGGAGCCGATAACTGGCCCGTCTCACGCATCGCCCTCGGATGCATGGGCCTGGCCGGAACCTGGAACCCCGCCGAAGTCGGGCCGGAAAATCGCCGCGCCGCGATCGCCGCTTTCGAGGCGGCGATGGACTCCGGCATCACGTTCTACGACCACGCCGATATCTACGGCGGCACCGCCTGCGAATCCATCTTCAAAGACTGCCTGGCAGCCTTTCCCGGCAGCCGCGAAAAGATCTACATCGCCACCAAAGTCGGTATCCGTCAGGGCTATTACGACCACTCACCGGCCTATATTCGTCAAAGCCTGCGCTCCTCCCTGGACCGCATGGGCATCGATTACGCCGACCTATACCAGATCCACCGGCCTGATCCCCTCAGCAATCCTGAAGAGACCGCCGCCGTGCTCGATGATCTGGTTGCCGAGGGCCTGATCAAGTCCGTCGGTATCTCCAATTACTACCCCCAGCAGACCCTGGC
>JANXMY010000143.1 GCA_025354405.1 Armatimonadota bacterium | reverse complement strand
CTCTGCAAAGGAGAAACGACCGCAGACGTGCAAATTCATATCAAAAACATTACTAGATCTATTCTCACCACAACGTTAGTGCTATTGGTTCTGCTAGTCATGTGCGAAAGCATGGTTTTATTTGGTCCTTTTTTCAATCTTAGAAGTCCCCTCCAATTGGCTCAATTACAAAGCCTTTACCTCAACCTATTTCTCGGTTTAGGCTTTTTATTCCTTGCCTCTGTTACGCTAAGTTTGATTGGGACAGCAGTATTCTATACCGGAGGGAAAATCTATGGTCGTCTGAAATCCCATATGCTAACAGAACAGTTTGACTCTATTCATCAGTAAATTCGCCTGGGATGGCAAAGGCAACTTAACCAACTACAACAACGGCAACTTCACCGCCGGATACGACGGGGATGGGCAGCAGGCATGGAAGCAGGACCCCGGCGGCAGCCGAGTCACTTTCACTTACGACGGCGATCAGGCAGTTCTGGTACAATACACCGACGGCAGCGTGATCGGCGTGGCGAGCTTCGGGGCCAACGGGCTTCTCAGCAGCCGCAACTCCAGCAGCAGGGTCAGCAGCTTCTACGCGTTCGATGCCTCGGGCAACACGTGCCAGTCTTTGACTTCGACCGGCACCCCCAACTACACGCACCTGGCGAATGCGTTCGGGTTCTCGCGCAGCAGTGGTCAGGACTTGTACGACGGCATGGGAGCGCAGTTCGGGTACCGGGACGAGAACACGGGCTTTATTTACCTGCTGGGGCACCGCTTCTACGACGCGCAGTTCGACCAGTTTATGACACGTGACCCGATGGGGTATGCGGGCGGGGTGAACCTGTACGGGTATACGGGGAATAATCCGGTTAATGAGAGCGACCCGGATGGATATGGTGCGCCAGTCATCCGTCCGCCAGGTGTCCGATCACCGACTGCAAAAACTATAATGGAAGTCTGCAGATTGTTAATTGATGCTATCACGGGGCATCATTCACCTAGGATACCTAAACCGCCATTTCAACCACCCACGAAAATGAATGCTCCTACGCGCCCAACCATACCAGAACCTGGGTCGGGGTCTGGATCAGGGTCGGGGTCTGGACCAAAACCTTCACTGCCCGTATACAGACCTATTGGTGGTTACCCAGTGAATGATGCAGGAGAGCCGGTAAGTGTATTCGGGCCATTTGGGCCCAGGCCGCGAGGCGGAGTTGCCTCTCCTTTTCCTGAGGAACCCATTGTTGAAATACCGTAGGATAGCGACAACGTATGAAAAGGAGAGGGCATTCGGAAGCACTTTCTTACAGTCTATTTATAATTGCTAAATTCTAGCAATTAGTATTATTTCACGGTAGAATAGATATTTTGTTTCAAGCCGTTTTCCAGGCTTTTTAAGCAGCCTTACGGGTGAAATAGTTTCCAGCACTTCTACCGTGACAGGGTACTAGTGTATAGTTAGGTTAAATCTCTTACTCTCATTGGGCAGAAGAGTGGCGACTTGAAGCACAAATTGCCCCATTGACGAAGTAAAGAAATTAAACTAACTGGACACTAGACGAAAAAATCAAGGCAAATTCTAGTAGTATAACCTGGTAGGATAGATAAGTTCATTTTGCGGTATATTGAAAAGAAAATTGCCCAAAATCACTCTTATATCCTATCGGGTGGGATTGCTAGTGCGAAGCGAAAGTCCCATTAAAGAGGGACTTTTGGGTCAAAAATTCCTCTTTTTATACATGACGAACCAGCAACTTCTTAGTGTTTTCTAATTATGACGAATATACAAAAATTATTTTTTGAGGGGGAGTATCGTGCTGTAGTGCGATACAATAACGAGAACGATAGTCCTGAAACTCTATATGACTTAATTTATTTGGGATATTCCTACATGTATTTACACCGATATACTGATGCGCTGAACACTTTCATGAGAGCGACGGAAGCTTCGCCAGTAAATGCGGAAGCACATTTAGGAGTAGGATTGGCTTATCGTCGGCTTGGATTTTTCGAGAAGTCTGGCGAAGAATTAACTAAAGCAACAACTTTAGCTCCCGATTTTGTTATGGCATACGTGGAGTTGGCAACATTGTATCGAGAAGCAGGGCAAGAAAAACTAGAGACTGAGACACTAGAGATAGTTAGTCAGCTAGCTCCAGAAAGCTTCAATTTAATTCTGGAGCTTGGACACACTGCATATAATCAGAATCAATACTTAAAAGCCATCGACTTCTATCGAAATGCTCTGAGCCAGAATCAAGACAGCGCAGATGCCAATTATAGTCTTGCTCTTACATATATTGCGCTTAAGAAAATGCGTTTGGCTCTCCCTTGTGTCGAAAAGGCAATATGCCTACGGCCTGATTGGGTTGACGCTCACTATACCTTGAGTTTGATCCATATCCGCTCACGTCAGTATCGTAAGGGGATTGAGGCATTGAAGACAGTGATTGATATCAACCCAGATTTTCGTGCGGCATACATTGGCTTGGTCGGATTGAGCATAATTTGTGGTAACTGGCACGAGGCATGGCGGCTGTTCCAACTCGTTAAGGATATGCCAATCGACGATACAACCTAGATATCTTGATGCTGGGCCGAGGCGGCTTCCTGACAATGACGCGACTTAGCAAAGGCTCCAACAACCAGAACATCCGCAATGACTTTGCCTGAGACGGCAACGGCAACAAGAGCTACCAGCCCTCGGTCGGCGTCACCCACCAATACGACCCCGAGAACCGGCTGACCAATTACAACAGCGGCACCTTCATTGCCGCGTATGACGGAGACGGGCAGCAGGCGTGGACCCAGAACCCCGGCGGTCAGCGCATCACGTTCACCTACGACGGGGATCAGGCGGTTCTCATCCAGTACACCGACGGCAGCGTGATTGGCATCACCACCTTCGGAGCCAACGGGCTACTCAGCAGCCGCAATCCCAGCAGCGGGGTCAGCAGCTTCTACACGTTCGATGCCTCGGGCAACACGTGCCAGTCGCTGACTTCCACGGGCGCGGTCAACTATACGCACCTGGTGAGCGCGTTCGGGTTCTCCCGGAGCAGCGGCCAGGACTTGTACGATGGGATGGGAGCGCAGTTTGGGTGCCGGGACGAGAACACGGGCTTCATCTACCTGCTGGGGCACCGCTTCTACGACGCGCAGTTCGGCCAGTTTATGACGCGTGATCCGATGGGGTACCAAGGCGGCATCAACCTGAATGCAGTCTGCGCCGAAGCCATATCACTCAGAGAGACATCTATGATTTATGAAAGGCAAAATGCTGTGATTGAGCGTGAATACTGGAGGAAAGCTGATGAAGGCATTAAAATTTCTGATTATCCGGAAATTAATAATGACGAGGTCGATTTCCCGCTAGAAAATTCTATTGCTTATGCGGTCTGCACCAAAGAGTGTGGAGTGAAAGAGTTCATTGTTGATGGCTCAACCCAAATTTGCCATTATTGTGGCAAGATGATGTTTCGCACTGCCGTCCGCAAATATGTTCTATCTCCTGTTGACGACACGGAGTGAGAGTGAGATTCCTACGAAAATGGTGTCCGAATCTTTAAGGCAGACAGGCCGCTCAACAGCTATAACCTGAAATGCTGGACATGAAAAAGGGCGAATCAAATGATTCGCCCTTTTTGCCGAAACGATACTACCGCCAGGTCGTCGCCCCGGCTCCCTGCGCGGAGGCGGGCAGGTCGGGGGCACCGACGATGGTCTCGACGCCGAGGAAGGCGTCCAGCTCTTCGTTGGTGTGGCGATGCGCCCACTGGGCGAATCGCTCGTCGCCCTGC
>JANXMY010000139.1 GCA_025354405.1 Armatimonadota bacterium | reverse complement strand
GACCTGACATCGACCCGTTTCCGCTGCACCTCGTCCAGTTCTCCCGGCTTTATTCGGCGCGACACGCTGACGGCTCAGAGATTTGTGTTCAGCGATGGCCGGACTTACTACCCTCTGGGGATGAACGTTGCCTGGACAGGCCAGAAAACAGGCGACTATCCCGAGATTTTCCAGAAAATGGGAGCCGCGCACATGAACTGGGCGCGGGTCTGGATGACATATTGGGATGGCAAGGCTCTGGACTGGTCGCCGGACAAAGCGAAAAATCCGGCACGCGGCGTCTTTTTGCTGGACACGGCCCGGAAATGGGACACGATCCTGGAAGCCGCGGAGCAGAACGGTGTCTACGTTCAGATGACGCTGCAGCATCACGGCCAATACACCGAAAGAGTTGATCCGAACTGGAAAGATAATCCGTTCAATACCAAAAATGGCGGCTTTCTGGCGCAGCCTGCCGATTTCTTTACCGATCCTGAGGCGCGGCGCCTCACCCGTGCGAAGTATCGTTACATTGCCGCCCGCTGGGGATATTCGTCGCACCTGCTGAGCTTTGAGCTATTTAACGAAGTACAGAATATCGAGGAAGTGAAGAACCGCTTTGGGGACGTCGTCGCCTGGCACAAGGAGATGGCGGCGACCCTGCGCACCGTCGACGTCAACCACCACTTGATTACCACCAGCACTACGTCGCCTGGCGAACCGCTGGCGCAGATCGGCCTCGACTACGATCAGCCCCATGAGTACACAGGCGATCTGGTCTCGTATTTCGCGAACCTGAAGGCAGGCGATAAGCCGCTCTTTACCGGAGAATGGGGACCCAGCGATACAAGATCGGACATGACTGAGCGGATGCTGCATGATGGTCTTTGGGCGAGTCTGCTGGCTCCAACCGCCGGATCGGGACAATTCTGGTACTGGGATAACGTCATTCCGAATCATTGGTGGTCCGAATTTACTTCGGCCTCTGAGTTCCACCACACCCTTGGCCTCTCGGAAGGAGAAGTGGGGATGACGCGGGTATCCGCTCGCCTGCAGAGCTCCGGCGCTTTTGGAGATCTCACCTTCGCTCCCCACGAGGGATGGAGTACCGCCACTCGGGATACCGTGATTGTGCCGGCGGGCGGTGAAGCCCCGGATATGACCGGTATCCCCTCCTTTATCCAGGGCTCGAATCACCGGGACATGTTCCCGAAGCCGATCACACTGGTGCTGGACTGTCCCAGCCCCTGCCGCTTCACTCTGGACCTCGGGACGGTCGCGAAAGGCGGCGCACACCCGACCGTGACCCTCGACGGAGTTTTGGCTGCCGAGACTGACTTCCCGGCCACGGATGCCGACCATCCTGCAGGCCGTTCGCTCTCTGCGGAGCTGACGCCGGGGCCGCACAAAGTTGCACTGTTCAACACCGGCTCGGACTGGGTCGTCATGTCCCGCATTGCCGTCAGCCGGTATGCTCCCCCCGCTGCGGTTTTGGCCAAAGGCAATTCGAAGCGTATCCTGTTCTGGGCCTACAACCGGAACCGCTCCGGCTCGGACCCCGTCGAAGTGACCCTGCTGCTGGACGCCCTTGCTCCCGGAGGCCACACCGCGCATCTCTGGGACTGCTGGGCCGGGCACGCCCTGCCGGACGCCCCCGTGATCCGCCGGGGCAACCATTGGGAAATCGTCCTGCCCGCTGCCCAGATGACCCGCGACGTCGCGGGGGTGGTGGAGTAGAAACCCACCCCGGTACTGCGTACCGACCCTCCCGAAACGGGAGGGTTTGCGGGAAAAGATTTGTTAAGTTTCGTCTTCTCGAATGAGATTCTTGAAAGGCCTCTTAACAAAATGACCAAACCCACTGTCACCCACCTGTCTACCCTCCCGTTTCGGGAGGGTCGGTACGCAGTACCGGGGTGGGTTCTTACCGGGGTAGGTTCCAAATCGAGACAACCATGCAACATAAATATCTCATGCTCCTGCCCACTTTGCTTTCCGCCTTGCTTTGTTTATTCTGCCTTTCGCAGGCCGTCGCCCAAACTCTGCCTGTCGTTCTGACCCTGCCCGCTGACACCGCTGCCTATCATCGCCTCGCGGGCGAAGCCGAAGCTAACCTGCAAAAACAGGTTCTGGCCCAGTGGTTTCCCCGCGCGGTCGACCCCGCCGGCGGCTTCTTTCAGAACTATACGGAAGACTGGAAACGCGGGACGGGAAACGAGAAGTCCATCGTCTACCAGGCACGTCTGACCTGGCTGGCTTCCCAGGCCGCTCTGCGGTACCCGGAACAGGCAAAGACTTACCGGGTATATGCCAGGCACGGGCTGGACTTTCTTGACACAAAGATGTGGGATAAGAAAAACGGTGGGTTTTTCTGGGGATTGAACGATCAGGGCCAGCCCGAACGCGGCGGCGAAAAGCACGTCTATGGCATCTCATTCGCCATTTACGCCCTGTGCGGGGAATACAAAGCTACCCACGACGCCCGCGCTCTGGAGCAGGCGCAGCGGGCGTATCAGTGGCTGGAAACCCATGCCCACGACGCCAAAAACGGCGGATATTACGAAGCACTGACACCGGCAGGGCGGCCCATTCTTGCGCCGCTTGGGCCAGCGCAGGTCAGTGACGAGATCGGCACGCACTACGGCATCAAGACGATGAACACGCATATTCATCTGCTGGAATCGCTGACGGCCCTGTATGAAGTCTGGCCGGATCGCGAGCTGCGAACGCGCCTGGAAGAAGTCTTTGCACTGGTACGGGATAAGATCGCCGTCGAGCCGGCGGGCTGCCTGAATTATCTGTTTCTGCCGGACTGGCGTCCCTTGCCTGACCATGATTCGTTCGGGCACGATGTCGAAACGGCTTTTCTGCTGACTGAAGCCGCGGCGGCCCTGGGCCGTCCGAACGATACGCGCACCTGGGCGCTGGCCCGGCGCATCGTCGACCATGCCCTGGATTACGGCTGGGACACCGTCCACGGCAGCTTCTACGACTCCGGCTCGGTCTTTGGCAGCAAGCCGTATGTGACCGAAAAAATCTGGTGGGTGCAGGCAGAAGGGCTCAATGCGCTGCTGCTGATGCATGCTCGCTACGGCAAGGAAACGCCGCGTTACTGGGATGCGTTTAACCGGCAGTGGGAATTTATTCGGGACCATCAGACGGACGCCGTTCATGGCGGGTGGCTTGCGACGACACTGGAGAACGGCGACGCCATTCCCGGCCGTGCCAAGAGCGACGGCTGGACGGAATGCTACCATCAGGGCCGTGCCCTGCTGAATGTCTCGGAAAGTTTGCGTCGGTTAGCCGGGGAATAGGGCGGCTTACCCCCGCATATCCATGCCGCCGTCTACCGTCATCGTCGTCCCGGTGATAAACGATGCCAGGTCGGAGAGCAGGAAGCACGTCGCCCCGGCAACGTCTGCAGGCAGCCCAATCCGGCCCAGCGGGAAGCTCGCCGCCACTTCCTCCCGGCCCAGGGCATCGAGGCTGGGCGCGGCCATCTCCGTGTCCGTCCAGGCCGGAGCGATGCAGTTGACCCGAATTCTGTCCGGGGCCAGCTCTTTGGCCATGGAGCGCATGAAAAGTATCTGTGCGCCTTTGGAGGTCGCATACGCCGAGTAGACGGCGGAGCCGCGCTGGCCCGCCGTGCTGGTGTAGATCACGATGCTGCCGCCCGAACCCCCTGCACGCATCGACCGCGCGGCAGCGCGTACAGCAAGAAACGTCCCGCGCACATTGACCGCCATTGTCCGGTCCCAGAACTCCGCCGTCATCTCGTCAAGCGGGCAGCCCTCAAAGACCCCTGCTGAGACGACCAGCCCGGAGAGCGGCCCCAGGCGCTCCACGGCAGCATCGACCGCCTGGTCCAAAGCACCCTCTTCAGAAACATCCGCCTGTACGGCAAAAGCCCTGCCCCCGCTTGCCTCGATCTCCCCAACGACCTTTGCCGCCGCCGCATGGTTACCGGCATAGTTGACGGTGACCGCCGCCCCCGCCGCCGCCGCCAAGAGTGCCGTTTCCGCGCCGATTCCCCGGCTGCCCCCGGCGATAAAGATGTGTTTATTCGTAAGTGTGAGCATAAATGCCGCCTCCAATAATTCTTCGTCCGGATACAGCTCTCAGTACTTGTGATAACTGATGTTACGTAGGGCTTTTGGAACCCACCCCGCAGCAAGCTGCGACCCTCCCGATACGGGAGGGTGAGCCTGTGGTGGGAATGAAGCTCTGCCTATTGTTTGGATGCCTTATCCAGAAGATAAAACCCTGCGGCTGCCCTCCCGC
>JANXMY010000134.1 GCA_025354405.1 Armatimonadota bacterium | reverse complement strand
ATAGGCCGCGCGGCCCATTTTTTCCCAGCCGACCCGAAGTCCGGCCAGCGAGCGCTCTAGATGCGAGTCATGCCGGTCCGCAAAGGCTCGGCAAAGCGCGTAATCTGCTTCTGCCTGTGCATGCCAGCGGTCGGTTTCCGTCTCTCTGGATGCTTGCACCGAAGAGGGAGCAAAGATGGGGAACATAAAAACACCTCACAGTTATGCTGCTCTGATATTACTCCAGGGAAGATAACGGCGATGTGGAGAGGGAAGGGTGGGATATAAAGATGGTGTAAAGATTCAGAAGCTGCTGTCCGAGCAGATGCTATCGTGCTGGGTGACAAGTCTCTTAAGGAGATGAAAGACTATCAGGGAACCCGTATCTTCTCCCCCGCAGAGTTTCAAATCCTGCTTCCGCAACCCGGTACGGGCAGTACTTCTACGGAATAGTCTCCGGCTCTTCCGTTCGAATTCGGTAGCCGACGCCCGGTTCGGTGACGATCAGTCTGGGGCGGGCGGGGTTATCTTCGACTTTGCGGCGGAGGTGGCCGACATGAACGCGCAGCAGCTGTGTTTCGTCGGTATACTCGGCTCCCCAGACATTGGCCAGAAGAAGCCGATGGGTGACCACACGGTCGGCGTTCTGGGTCAGAAACCGCAGGATGTCGTACTCCAATGGAGTAAGCCTGACTTCCGACGCGTTTTTCGTTACAATGCGTCGGGCATAATCCACCACCAGGTCGCCCCAGACGAATGCGGCAGGCTCGGCGGTAGGTTTGGCCCCGGCAGCGCGGCGCAGGGCGGCGCGGACACGCGCCGTCAGCTCGCCCATGCCGAAGGGCTTGGTCAGGTAGTCATCTGCGCCGCAATCGAGCGCGGCCACTTTCTGCCGCTCCTGGCCCAGTGCGGAGAGCATCAGGATGGGAACCGCGCTCCACTCCCGGAGGCGTCGGCAAACCTCCAGGCCGCCTATCTCTCCTGGCAGCATGACGTCTAAAATCACCAGGTCGGGTATGTCCGCGGAGGCAAGCTGCAAAGCTTCCACCCCGCCCGTCGCCGTTCGCACCGCGTAGCCCTGGGCGATGAGACCGCCGCGCACAGCCCGCAGAATCTCCGGCTCGTCATCTACTACAAGAATAGTCGCTTTTTGCATGGGTTTCTTTTCCGGCGCTAAGAAGAAGCAATTGGCAGGAACACGGTGAACACTGCCCCGGCCGGCTCACCCGCAGGGGCATTCGCCGCCCAGAGGCGGCCCCCATGCGCCTGGACAATCGCGGAGCAGAGTGCCAGGCCAAGTCCTGTCCCGTGAATACCGCCGCCCTGATGCCGCCGCCCGCGGTAGAACCGCTCGAATAGCTTCTCTTCTTCCCCGGAAGTCAGGCCGCAGCCGTAGTCGCGCACACGCAGCGTGACGCCGGAGAGAGCAGCTTTCGGCGCGTCGTTCTGAGCAGGGGCCAGCGTGAGGCAAATCCGGCTCCCTGGGGGCGTATATTTGACGGCGTTTTCCAGCAGATTGCTCAGGACCTGCGCGACCTGCGTGTAGTCGGCTTGGATCAGCGGCAAGTCTGGCGAGACCTGGGCTTCCACCCGCGCCGCCTCTTCCGGAGGCAGACGGTCCAGAGCCGTGCCGGCGACTTCGGCCAGGTCGCACCAGTCTTTACGCGGTTTCCAGGCCCCGGCTTCCAGGCGGGACAGGTCCAGCAAGTTGCTTACCAGTGCACTCAGGCGATCCGCTTCGGCATCGATAGTGATCAGGGCCTCGCGCTGGGCGGACTCTTCCCAGTGCGAGCCGGGCTGCAGAAGGCCGCTGGCCGAGGCTTTGATCGCTGCCAATGGAGTTCGAAGCTCGTGCGACACCAGCGATAGCAGGGCTTCTTTCAGCGAGTCAGCCTCCCGCAGCGCCACGGCCTGGGCTGCCTGCTCCGCCAGAAGGTCGCGGGCGATGACTACCGCGGCGTGATTTGCCAGTGTTAATATCAATCGTTCTTCCAGAGCGGAGTAAGGCTTGCCATCGGCGCGCGGGCCCACATGCAGGGCACCAACAAGAGCCTGCCCGGCCCGGAGTGGAATCGATACCCCAATACCAGCGATACTGCGAGTGGAAAGCGTCGGCTCGACCTCCGAAAGTGCCTTGGCCCAGAGGTGCCGGCTGGAACCGAAGCCAATGACGAGATTGCTGGCGCAGGCCGCTTCGGCCAGGTGCAAAATCTGGGACAACTCTTCTTTGTTGGGCGTTTGCGATTGACTCCCCGCCACCAGGCTGAGGGCCGCCTCTTCCTCCCGCCGAAAAACCAGGCACTGGGTTGCGCCGCACAGAGTTTGCAGCTGATCGGACAGTGCGGCCAGCAGGCGGTCGGCACGCACCTCTCGGCTCAGGGTCTCACTGGCCTGAAAGAGCGTGACTATCTCCGATTCTCGCGCATGGGCCTGCTGAGTCTGCGACCGTGCCTGTGCCGCCAGCTGCGCTGTGACGACCGCAGCCAGCAGGAAGATGCCCAGCGAAAGCCAGTCCCTCGGGTCCGCTACGGTGAAGGTGGTGAGCGGTGGGAGAAAAAAGAAATCCCAGCATAAAAAACTTAAAACTGCGCCGAATATCGCCGGACCAAAACCAAAGCGGACCGCAAGTATCAGCACCACCGGCAGGTACAGCAGCGATGCCTGCCCTTTATCTACCGCATGGCGCAGCAGCCAGAAACAGCCGGTGGCTGCGGTCACTGCCGCCGTCGGCCACGCATATACCTGCAAGGCTCCGAGTGCCCCGCGAACTTTGGATATCATGGGTTTGATTTAACTTTTAACGATCAGAAATCCTGGGGAACTCCTGAAATTATAGCACACCGGCAGACCAATTAGGTGGAGTGGCTTAAATCGCACCAAGGCTTTCTTGTCTTCTCTCCCTTGAACTCTTCGAGCACTTTATGATATAATTAAAGCTATTCGTGGCCTTTACCGGGCAGCCTCGTCGATCTTAGGAAGTCTGTTCAAAATGGCCCGAGTTCGCTCCCTTGTCGTCTATGTTTTAGCCCTTGTGCTGCTTCTTTCCCCAATCTTAGTGCTTGGCCAGGTGCCGCCTTCTCCCACTGGCCTTGGATCTCCTGCCGGAAGCATCGCGGCACCCGCAACACCGCCCGCGGTCTGGGCACGGCAGACGTTCTCGGTCGCCGCCTGCGCAGAGCCGCCCCGAATTGATGGCACGCTCGACGACCTCTGCTGGCGCAGTGCCACGCGGGCATCAGGCTTCTACCGCTACGGCGGTGGGATTGCCTCCGCGCAGCAGACAGAGGCCTGGATCTGTGCGGACCGGACACATCTTTACTTCGCTTTTCATTGCCTTGACAGTCGTCCGGACTTGATTCGTACCAGCATGACCCAGCGAAACGGAAATACCAACCACGACGATTTTATCGGCATGGACATCGATAGCCAGGGCAGCCGGCATGGATTTTCAACGTTCATCGTTACGGCACGCGGCACCCAGTATGAGACGCTCGAAGGCGGCACCGCCGATAATATCACCTGGGCGGGTGACTGGAAAACAGCCGTTAAGCGTACCAAAGATGGCTGGAACTGCGAAATCTCTATTCCCTACGCCCTTCTGCGCTACCCCCGCGGGGCGAGTGCCTTTGGCATGGTCCTGTATCGTCAGATTGGTCGTGAAACGAGTCTGCAAAGCTGGCCGTATATGCCCCCGGCGGGAGTCGACAACTCAACCGAGCCGCAGTATTTGAATACATTTACCGGGATCATGCCACCATTTTTCACGCCGAGGCCGATCTTTCTGCCCTATACACTGGTGACGGGCGGGACCGGCAACACAGTTCGAGGAGGTCTGGACATCAAGTACCCGCTGTCCACGACGCTGACGGGTGTGGGTACAATTTATCCCGATTTTCAGACCATTGAGCAGGACGTCACCGATATCAACTTCTCCTACAATGAAAAGCTGCTGAGCGATCGGCGGCCTTTCTTTGCGGAAGGCAGCAGTTTTCTGCCGGACCAGGACCTCTTTTACTCCCGGCGTATCAAGGCAGTTGACGGCGGCCTGAAGATCGTCGGCAAGCAGGGGGCGACGACGCTCGGTCTGCTGACCACCGGGGCACAGGGAGTGAATTCGCAGAGCTCGGCAGTATTCAATCTGCAGCAGGACCTTGGACTTTACAGTTTTATTCGGGCCGAGATGGTGAACGGTATCCAGAGCGGGCAGCCATCCAGCCTCGCCGCTCTTCTGGCAGGCCAGTATGGATGGCAGGCCGGGACGACACGCTACACAGTCCAGGCCCAGCACTCACCAAGCTGGGAAGGTGGACATGTGCGCGGGGCGAAAGACTATTTCCAGCTCCGCAGTACGCCGACCGAGGGGCATCCGAGATTTCGGTTCAGTTACGAGGATACCGCCCCGGATTTTACCAGTCGCCTGGGCTACAATCCCGAGCTGGACCGGCGCGGCGTCTCAGCACGCGTTTCACAATATAACCAGTTCGATCGGGGGCTGATCGAAGGCTACGATTTCAGTGCCACTGTCGATTCTTACCGCCACCATACGGGCGGCTTCTTCCATGATGATCTCTCGCTGAATGCCAACTTTTACACCCGCTCTGGTCTGTACTATGAGCTGGACTATAATGTAGGTCAGCGCGATCAGCCCGGCGCGGACGGGGCCGCAATCAGCCGCTTTCGCGACCACACGCTGACACCAAATTTTGGGTGGGCGCAGAAAACGCTCTATCAGCAGGGCTTTCTCAGCGATACCTTTGGCCGCGTGGCCGGGCAGTCCTATAACCTGCTGTCTGTGTCTCAGGGCATACTCATCTCGCGTCCGCTGTCTGTCGCCCTGAGCTACAACCGCCAGACACAGGGCGGGACACTCTCGACTCAGGCGATCGCGACGGGCACCTATCGCCTGAATGACACCCAGACCCTGGGCGGCCGGATTGTCAGCCAGACGGGAGCGGACCAGGGGGGCGGGCTGGGCACGAACATCTACTTTTCCTTCAGCCAGCAGGTCCGCTCCGGGCTGGACGCCTACCTGTTGTTTGGGGACCCAAACTCGCCGAAGACGCGCGGCAAAGTTACGCTGAAGCTGATCCATCCGTTTTAAATCATTAGGAACCCAGCCCGCAAGATTGGAACCCACCCCGCAGCAAGCTGCGACCCTCCCGAAACGGGAGGGTGGGCGGGAAGAGATTTGTTGAGTTTGGTCTTCTTGAGATAGGCTCTTAAACACGCTTCTCGTTGCATAGACAAACACTTTGTCCACTTCCCGTCCACCCTCCCGTTTCGGGAGGGTCGCAGCTTGCTGCGGGGTGGGTTCCAATCTTGCGGGGTGGGTTCCAATCTTGCGGGCTGGGTTCCTAATGATTTAAAACGGATGGATCAGCTTCAGCGTAACTAGAT
>JANXMY010000106.1 GCA_025354405.1 Armatimonadota bacterium | reverse complement strand
TCGGCCTTTTTGCGTCCCGCCCTGCCCACACAGCGGGTGGGCCGGTGCCGGTCGTCGTCGCCAACACGCCGCTGACGACTCGCTCGGTGGATATCGCAACTCCGGCCCAGCCGTTTGCCCTGCGGATGGATCTGACGTTTACTGACGGCTACGTGGCAAATACTTTTACAGTCCCTGCCAACAAGCGGCTGGTTCTGACCTATATCGCCTCAAGTTGCAGTGTCGCACCCGGCGCGAAGGCGTTCTTTGATCTGAGCACGATCGTGAATGGAAAAGAAGTGGAAGCGCACCTGCCCCTGGTTCCCCAGGGGGCAATACTCGGGCAGGACTTATTCAATTTGAGCTGTCCGGTGACGGTGTATGCCGACAGCGGCACGGCCGTGACGGTCTCGGTGCTGGACAGCAACACAGCGGGCACCGGCGGCCTGATTGTGGGGCTGTACGGCTACTACGTGGACGTGCCGTAATCGCTCGGGGAATTTCGGGAACCTCCTCCGAAGTTTCTCCGTTTATGTTTGAATGAAACTTTTGATTTTGTTCCCTGCATCCGTGCTGCTAGCTTCCGCGGGGTCTTCGTATTTCGTGCACAAGGCTTCTGCCCCGACTTCCTCCGTGCAGGAAATCCGCAAAAGCCCCCTCGGCACGCTGCTCACCGGGACCGCCGCGATGGGCGACTGGCGGACGGATGCTCCGGGCGTTCGCCGTCACCTAACACTTGAAGATTTGCCGCCGCCGCACGACACACCTTCGGTGGATAATGGTGCTCCGATGGTCGGACGGCCCGAAGGGGCGTGGCCCAAGGCTCCGGCTGGGTTTAAAGTCGAGCTTTTTGCCGAACATTTGAACAACCCACGTAAGATCGTCACCGCCCCGAACGGCGACCTGTTCGTGGCCGAGAGCGGAGCCAATCGGGTCAAAATCCTGCGCGCGGCTGACGGAGCAAGCAAGGCTGAGACGATCTCGGTCTTTACAGAGGGTCTGCGGCAGCCGTTTGGCATTGCGTTCTACCCGGCGGGTCCGAACCCGAAGTATGTGTATGTTGCAAACACCGACTCCGTGGTCCGCTTCCCGTACCAAAATGGCAACTTGACAGCGACTGGACCCGCGGAAACGATCGTCCCTGACCTGCCGGGTGGCGGACGTTTGCGGGGCGGTGGGCACTGGACACGCGACATCGTGTTTTCCCCGGACAGTTCCAAAATGTTTGTCTCGGTCGGCTCCCACTCCAACAACAACGATGACGCAGACGAGTACCATCGGGCGGATATTTTGCAGTATAACCCAAATGGCACCGGCTTCCGGGTCTTCGCGTCAGGCATTCGAAACCCGGTTGGGATCGCGGTGCAGCCAGGGACCGGTCAACTCTGGACCTCGGTCAATGAACGGGACACGCTGGGCGACCACCTGGTCCCCGACTACATCACGCACGTGCAGGACGGCGGTTTTTACGGCTGGCCCTGGCGGTATATGGGCAACCATGAGGACCCGCGCTACATCGGACAGCACCCAGAGCTCGCGGGCCATGTGACAACTCCCGATGTTCTCCTGCAGTCCCATTCAGCCTCGCTGGCCCTGACATTCTACACCGGTAAGCAGTTTCCTGCCGCGTACCGGGGCCGGATATTCGCCGCCGAACACGGCTCCTGGAACCGGGCAGGCCGAACCGGCTACAAGGTGATCGACGTTCCGCTGAAAAATGGCAAAGCCCTGGGCGAATACGACGATTTCCTGACCGGCTTCGTCACCGACGACGGCCACGTCTGGGGTCGCCCTGTGGGCGTCACCACCGCCCGCGACGGCTCTCTGATGGTCACGGACGATGGCACGAACTCGGTTTGGCGCGTGAGTTATACTGGCGGGAAGTAGTATCCCGAAAAAGATGGGAAGTGGTTTGAACGAAAGGGAATGCGTAGGAGGCGATAATCGCTCCTACGCATTTTCTTTGTCTTCGTCCGGCTTCTTCTCTTCCGGTGGCACATCCAGCGTGATGGGGGGGAAGCCGTTGACGGCGAAATGGTATGTCCCGCCCGAGTTGGTGACCCGGAACGTGGCGGCGAGGGGAGCGGAGAGCGCGCGATCCTCTTTGCTTGGGGCGAAGGCGAATGACCAGCCAGTGCCTTCGGCCAGTGCCTTTTGCCCCAGAGAGCTGATCGGCAGACCGATGGGTTTGACGGAGCGGCCCGGCGGGAGGACGCGGGTCAGTGACAGATCGGCGGGACGCAGGGTGAGCGTCCGACGTGTCTCAGAGAGGTCGCGCAGCACCAGGGCGACTTCGACGTAGCGGTGGGTCTCTTCCGGTCTGCCCGCATAGGTCTCCAGAGTGGCACTGGAAACGGTCAGCTCCCAGCCGTCTCGGACAATTTTCTCGTTCGTGCGGTAGACCGTCCGCTCCCCACCCCCGCGCAGGTACTTGTCGAACCAGGCCAGGCCGCGACGGATCTCATCCAGCCGGTGCTGGGGCTCCCCGAAGCCGTGGCCCTCACGCGGGTAGTGGACAAACTCGACGGGGCGCCCCAGCAGGTGCAGGGCCTGGTACATCTCCTGCGAATTGGCGACAAAGGTATTCGGGTCTTCCTCGCCATGCATGATCAAAACAGGCGTGTGAATATTCTGCAGATACGATGCCGGAGAACGTTCCGCATAGAGCTCCGGGCGTTCCCAGGGATATCCCCCCAGATATTCGGTCTCCCAGCGGGGGGCCTGCGAATTCGAAAAATCCGTGACCAGCGAGAAGATGCCGAATTTAGAGATGGCAGCCTGGAAGCGGTCTGTGTGTCCGATCAGCCAGTTCACCAAGTAGCCGCCATAAGATGACCCGACGACGGCCAGATGTTCGGGATCGGCAAGCCCCTCGAAGATGGCCTGGTCAATCCCCGATTGAATATCGGCGGCATCTCCGCCGCCCAGATCGTTCTGGTTGGCGACGCAAAAGTCCTTCCCGTAGCCCTCACTTCCGCGATAGTTCGGAGAGAGCACCGCCCAGCCTTCCGCCGCGTATAGCTGCGCTTCGGTGTAGGGACTGAGTGCCTGCACCGTGCGGCCGTGCGGCCCACCGTGCAGGGAAACGACCAGCGGGTACTTCTTGTCTTCTTGGTAGCCGAAGGGATAGGTCAGGACTCCCTCGACCGAGAGGCCGTCGGGTGACACCCATGAAACGGCTTCCACCGGGGACGGGGCATAGGTGCTCCTCCAGTCACCGTTGAGATCGGTGAGCGTTTCGGAGCGCTTCTTCCCCGGCCCGCGCCACAGCAGCTCGGGCACATCAATTCCTGTACTGGCGACATAGGCAATGCCGCCATTGGGGGCCATGTGAACCTCGTGCAGGTGCTCATCGTTCTGGAGGACCGGCAGCCATTCGTCGCCTTCCAGCCGGAACACGGCGGTTGTGGTGCCCAGCGCGGCGAGAACAGACACGCGGCCCACTTCGTCGGTCCAGACTCCGTGCCATCCCGTGAGGTCATGCGGAAAGTTTTCCGTGAGGTTGACCGACTCGCCGCCGCTGGCGGGGACAGCAAACAAGTTCGGCTGCGAGTAGGAGAGTGCCGGATCGAGGGGCGAAACGTAGAAAACGCGCTGTCCATCCCTCGCCCACACCGGGTGGTACTTGCCGCCCGGTCCGTCGGTGAGCTGCCGAGTCAGGCCGCCCTCAATCTCAACAGACCAGAGGTCGCTCTTGTGGTAATCGTTGACCTCGCCGGTGGTGTTGGTGGAGAAAGCGATGGTCTTGCCGTCGGGCGAGGCGGCAATCTCGCCGATCCCAAAGTCGCCGGGATGGATAAGCTTCGGCTTCTTCCCGGCAACATCGATACGCCAGATCTGCTGCCGAAACTTTTCGAACCGCTCCACGACTGCGTCGTCTTTGCGCTCCTGCTGATCGTCGTAAGCCGCCTGGACCGGCTTTGGGCGCGGCTCCTGGGCCAGATAAACAATCCCCGAAGAGTCCGGCAGCCAGTCGTAGGCCCCCACCCCTTCAGGGGCGTCCGAGAGCTTTTCCGACTCGCCGCCCTGGCCGTCCATTGGCAGGAGCCAGACCTGCTGCTTCGGGTCTTCGTCTTCGTCGAACGCAGCATCGGGGTCGTCGCGGCTGCACAGGAACGCCAGCCATTTGCCATCCGGCGACCAGCGGGGCGTCCCTTCGCTGTCCGTCCCTCGCGTCACCTGCCGGGCTTCCGCGTCGTCTCCCACTCGCACCACGTAGAGATGCTGCGTAATGGAATTGTCGTCCCAATCCATCTCACTCACGCCGAACGCCACCCGGATGCCGTCCGGGGCCACCTGCACATCCCCGGGCATCTTGATCTCAAGAAGGGCGCGGGGGGAAATCTTCTGCCGTCGTTTTGCCATAGGGTATCAGTGTACCGTATGAAAGTGAAAAAGGGAAATTCTCTTGGTGCCTGACGCCGAGAAGAGGATGAGGCGAAGGGTCTTCGGAGGATGAGGCCAAACTTACTCTCTCAGCCCCCGAGTCTCTAGCTCTGGTCCAGCGGAGTGATATACGGGCTTCGTAAGGGAAAAAGCTGGTCGGCCAGTGCCAGCGTCTCCGGCGAATCGGTCGTCAGCAGGCCCTGACGGTGAGCGTCAGAGGGCAGGGAATACCCCATCAGAAGCGGTCCGAGTGTTTGAATATCCGTACGCAGCCAGTGTCGATCACTCGCAGAGCCCACTTCGACTGCTATCGGTGTCAGTCGCAGTGGCCGTGCGTTTTCGGGGCACAACGCATCGGAGACGCAGAAGGTAAGCGAGTGAGATTTTTCGCCCAAAACCGGACCAAAATGGGCACTGTGCAGGGCCTCGAGTGATGCTTCGAGGCTCACCGGGCGCAGCATGATGTCTGGCTCAGGCTGCTTGTTGACTGAAGAAAAACCGAAGGCCGCCAGCAATGCCGGAGAAGAAGGCCAGTGCACCAGCGGCCCGGGCTGACGTGCCAAAAATCCTGCCAGTCCACGGCGGGCCGACGGCGTCTGCCCCAGCATTTCCAGTATTTCCAATGTTTCGCCGCGTTCCCAGAGGACGTATCCGGCGATCCCCCCCATCTCTTCGTAGACATAAATTTCCCGCCCGGGCACATTCATCTGAACGAGAGCCCAGCGGCGACTGTCACGCAAACAGGTTCCAGTACCAGTACGGGTCAGCTCCGTATGCAGTGCCGCCATGACCGGCCAATCGCCGCTTGTCGCAGGCCGCACGCAATCCGCTTCGGCATACTGCAGCAGTGACGACGGAACTGCCGACCAGGAAAGAATGGACGAGGCCGTTTCCCACCCAAGGCGGCGATAAAACGGAGCAGAGACCGGGTGCAGGGAGGAAAGAGGATAGCCCAGCTCGTCCCAGAGTGCCGGGAGGGTTGCGGCGAGCAGGCTCCCGGCGAAGCCCTGATGCTGAAAGGCAGGCCGGGTTGCGACCCCAGCCACTCCGGCGACGGGCACGGCAGCGCCCCCGATCCGAAGGAGTGTCGGCACGATGGTCAGGCAGGAAACGATCCCGACATCGGGGAGGGCGAGCACACGCTTATGAGAAAGGTCGTAGTAGGGGTCAGCATAGAAGATGGGCCGTGCGGCGGCTGAGTTCAGATCGAACGCGGCGCAGAGGGTTTCCAGGACCGCCTCAGCCTCTTCGGGACGGGCGGCGCGAATCTCTGGCATCATAGAGGCAGAGTTTGTGCGGGCCAGGCACTCAGAAACTGGTAGGAGGCACCATCGCGGTGCCGCAGAAGAGGCGGCTCGAGCGCATAGAAAGAAAAGGCCTCGGCAAAGCCCTCTTCCATATCGGTCTCTGCATAGCGTGTGACCAGATGCCGGGCGGCTCTTTGCTTTTTGTACACGGCTTCGTAGCGCTTTCGGTCGTCTCGGGTAAGGAGATCGTACCAGACATAGTGCCCGTATTCGTGGGCAAACGTAAACAGGTCGGGGGTGCCGGTATCCGGCACGAGCAGCGTAATGCGCGGGGGATTATCCTCAAAAACACCGTCAATTGTCCCGTCGTCTGTGCGTGAGTTGTGATCGCTCGGGGTGTCCCCGCTTGCATCCTGCAGGTAGGAAACCATCTGACTCTCCGTCAGTGGGTGAACCTCAAATTGCTCCTTTGCCCGAAATTTGGCCGGGATGTGCCGGTCAAACCAGGAGGACAGCAGCACGGAGGTCGGCGTGGGCGGGCCGGTGACGATGAGTGTCGGTGAAACACTGATCTGAGCCGTGGCGGCGTGGGGCGCGAGGAGGAGTCCAGCCGCGAGGCAGGGAATAGAGAGGAGAAGTTTCAAAGCTGGCTTTCGCAAGCGTGTCATGACGTATATTACCATAGAATTCGACCTGGTGCAATCAGTTCTTACGATTATCGGCTTCCCCACGGAAGGAAAATAGGGAAGCAGTGTTACGCAAGACCTATCAAATCAGTGCCGGGACACGATGTGAGCCGAAGAAGCGTAGGAGTAAACTCCCACGTCTTGCCCAGTCTCTATCTTGCCCGGTCCATGCTCTGCCTTTTCACGTCCTCTCTGCGTAACATCAGTTAACATCTTTTTTTCTATTAACATCTTTTTTTTCTATTAACATCTTTTTCAACGCAGGTCGAAACTGCCCGTTTCACGTCCGCACTGCGTCAACTCTACAGAGCAACAATTATGCCTATCACGCCAACCGTCACGGATGAAACTCCAGCTCAGCTGCTCAAGAAGCACTTTGGCTTCTCCGAATTTCGGCCCGGACAGGAGCGCGTCATCGCCGCCCTGCAAAAATCGGGGTCTGCCCTGGCCGTTTTTCCCACCGGAGCGGGCAAATCGCTTTGCTACCAGCTTCCGGCCCTGAGCTATGATGGGCTGACACTGGTGGTTTCGCCGCTCATCGCTTTGATGAAGGACCAGATCGACTTTCTGCGATCGCATGGCATCGCCGCTGCCCGGCTTGATTCTACGCTTTCGGTGGCTGAAGCCCGCGCCGTTACCGACAGCATGGAGGATGGGACGCTGAAACTGCTCTACGTGGCCCCGGAGCGGTTTAACAACGAGCGATTTCTGGGTCTGCTCTCCCGGACGCCGATCTCTTTATTTGCCGTCGATGAGGCCCACTGCATCAGCGAGTGGGGCCACAACTTCCGGCCGGATTACCTGAAGCTGGCGGAAGCGGCGAAAAACATCAACGCGGAGCGCGTTCTGGCGCTGACCGCCACCGCGACGCCTTCCGTGGTCGCCGACATCTGCGCGGCGTTCGATATTTCCGCCGACGCCTCAATCGTGACGGGCTTTTACCGGCACAACCTGAACCTGAGCATTGTGCCGGTTAGTGCGGCGGACCGGGATGGCATGCTGCTCAAACGTCTGCAGAAGCGTCCTCCGGGGCCGACCATCGTCTATGTCACCCTGCAAAAGACGGCGGAGCGGGTCGCCGCCGCCCTGCAAAGCGCAGGCTTCCCCGCCGAGGCCTACCACGCCGGATTGGCCGATGATCTGCGGGCGGCAGTGCAGGACCGCTGGATGGGATCAGACCAGGGAATCGTGGTCGCGACCATCGCCTTCGGCATGGGTATCGACAAGGCCACGGTCCGCTATGTCTACCACTATAACCTGCCGAAATCGCTGGAAAGCTACAGCCAGGAGATCGGACGGGCCGGACGCGACGGCATCAAGTCCACGGTCGAGCTGCTGGCCTGTCCCGACGATGTGCCGACGCTGGAAAATTTTGCTTACGGGGATACGCCCACGGAGGAAGCGCTGAAGTCGCTGACCAATGACCTGCTCTCACGCGGCCCCGAGTTCGACACAAATTTATACGGGCTATCGACCCAGCACGATATCCGCCAGCTGGTCCTGCGCACAGCCCTGACCTATCTGGAAATGGACGGCGTCTTCAAGCAGGGGACGCCGTTCTACGCAGGCTATGAAGTCAAGCCCCTGCTGCCGCTCCCCGAGATCATCGGCAAGTTCCAGGGGCAGCACGCGGATCTTGTCCGCAGCCTGTTCGAGTTCGCGCGGCGCGGCAGCATCTGGTATGCCCTGAACCCGGATGAAGCCGCCGAGGCTTTAGGGGTGGAGCGGCGGCGTGTCGTGCGGGCATTGGAGTATCTTGAGGAGTCGGGCTGGGCGATGCTGAAGGTCGCCGAGGTCCGCCAGCGCTACACACGCGGCCGGGACCGGGAAGACGCCGATGCTCTGGCCTTCGACGTATCGGCCCGCTTTCTGAAGCGTGAACAGGCCGAAGCCGCCCGCCTGAAGATGGTGCTGTCGCTGATCACCCGCGAAGGCTGTCTGACCAATGCTCTGGTCGGCTACTTTGGCGAGAAACGCGCGGACCCCTGCGGCCACT
>JANXMY010000070.1 GCA_025354405.1 Armatimonadota bacterium | reverse complement strand
TGGACATGGTTGACGTCTTTAAGTATCTCGGCCAGGTTGCCGTTCACCAGCAGGTCCGCCACTGGATTGCGCGGTGGGATCGGCTGCCCTGGCGGGAGTGCGGTCGTGGTTTCCCCGATGCCCTTCAAAAAAGATTTCATCATGCCCAGGACATCTTCGCTGCGAGCGTCCATCTCCACCCGCAGCTTGCTGCCCGGCGGCATCGGGATCGTGAGCGGGGCCGACAGGCCGGTGTCCATGTTCGGTGTGACTACCACCGTTGCTGCCGGACTGCTGACCGCCGGGCTTGCCGTCGGAGCCGTCACGGTAGGAGCCGTTACGGCCGCAGTCTGCGCAAAGACGGGGCTGACACCCAGCAGCGCTCCCGTGAGCAGCACTGCGGGAAGCGAGGAAGTTTTAAAATGGCGCATAGCTTCTCTCCTGGTTGGTTCAATAGCGAGCGGTTGAAAACTACTCGTCCTATTCTGTATGACTCACTTGCTGTCGATTACCTGCGTCCCGTTATAGGTCCGCAGGTGGAAGTGCCCTTTTTGAAGGCGTGGTAAGCTCAGCTGGCTCTTCTGTATCGCGTTCAGCGTATAGGTGTTTGGATCGCCGTCACTGACGAACTTACTGCCCTTGTTCTTTTCCAGATAGTCCAGCCAGAAGCGAATCGTGTCTCGTCCCGACCCAGGGATGATACGAGGGATGTAATACGGCTTAAAACGGACACTCATCGGAGACAGAGCCGGCTCCGCTCCGGCTTTTAAAGCACAGATATTATGGTAGGTAACGCCGCCGCTCGAACCACCGATAACCAGTTTTTTGTTCTTCGGAAATACACCATACGGAAGTGCCAATGTGTCGACCACGTACGTCGGCAGGAACGTATGAATATTCGTCACTGCCTGCGCAAGCTCCTGCTGGACCCGGGCATCCGGCCAGTGCCGCATTCCGAGCTGATGATGCACCGTGTGATTTCCAATCTCGAAACCTTCGCGGACCAGATATTCCATTTTGCCCTGCGCCGTGTCGGTCTGATAGAACGGCGGCGGCAGATGCGGGTCGCCGTTGGTCAGGACGAAAAACGACCCTTTGAGCGGCCAGTCAGGATGCTTCGCATGGAAATCGTCCAAAATGCCGACCGCGCAGTTAGGATCTATCTTCCCATCAGGAGTGTAGTGGAACTGGCCTTTCAAAGCATCGTCGAACGTAAGAATCACCGGGGACATTCCGGCGGGGCAATCGATCTCACCCAGCACATAGTCATGCAGACTGATCGGACGATAGTTGTGGTCGTATAGCCACTGAATATCTTTTCGAAAGGCGGCAGCCGGATACTGGTACCCTTTGGTTTTGCTGGTCAGTACCAGGTCATGGTACTCAAGGATAGGAACCATACCGGCCTCATTCGGCTGCACCTTGGCCAGATCCAGTGCTGCCACTGGTGGCCGGGCAAAGGGCGCGGAGACTTTCGGTTTCACGGTGGATTGGACGGGGCGGCGATGAAGTAGATGGCAGCCGGTAAGAGACACGGCGACTGACGCAGTGGAGACGGTCAGCAAAATCGTTCGAGCGACACGCATGGAAGATTACCCTTTTCCCGGCCCTTCGTGGGCGCGGTCGTCGTGACTATTCCTATTATACCCGGAACTGAGGCGGGGAAGGAAATGAGAAAGAGAAGGAAATGAGGAGGAAATCGGTGGATGGCCCAAAAGGGATAAGAACATGATTCCTCGCAAACTTTTCGTGCTAACTTTGGGACTTACTATCTGCGTCGGCCCTCCGGCGTGTGCCGCACCGAAGAAAGCCTCCACCACTCAGCAGGAGCTGCAGGGGATCTGCAACAAAATCAATGAAGCCGTCGCGCAGAAGAATGTAGACGGTGTCTTTGATTTCGATACTCCAGACCACACCACGACCGATAAGAAAGGCCATGTTCACGAAGCCTCGGACGGGCGCCAGGAACTTCAGGATGTCATGAATCTCATGGATACGGCCAAAAGTACGTCGACCATCAAGAGCATTACCAGCAGCGAGACTGATGCCACCGTTGTCGTCAAAGATCACTTCATTTTCATCAGCAGCAACCGCTCCACGGGACGAACGGCCAAAGTCGTTGGGGAGGATGTCTCCCGCGACTACTGGATAAAGACCGATGAAGGCTGGCGCCTTAAGAAGACGCGTATTCTCTCCGACAGGACCGGCTTACGAAAGAATTTCTGAGCCGCTGATTTCCCTCTCTTCTTTTTCGCGCTTCTGACCGACACTGTAATTATTACCAGGTCAAGATGGAAGCTCGGCGGAGGAGAATTTTATGCAGCGCACAGGTCTCGTCATCAAACTCGGTCTCGTACTCGGCGCCCTGCTGGGCGCAATATTCGTCCAGAGACTGGCGGCCCATTCTCTCCCCCACGGCGAAACAGTCTCTTCGCAGAGCGTGATAGCAGAAAAGCAAACACAGATCACGGACAGCTCGGAGACTGCAGCGCTGACGGAATCGACACTCGATGTCAGCTCACACGCCTCTCCGGTCCCTGAAACCAGTACCGGTGTCGGATTTGGCGGCATGCTGACCTTGGGCTTTGGCCTAGTCGCTGTCCGCCGCTGGAAAAACAAGCGGGACTGTTCTCAGCAGGCTCTGGAGCAATCTTAAAGATGCGCTAAGTGAGGCGCTTTGCGCAATAAAGAATGAGGCGAAACGACGAAAAAGCCGTGCCTGTTTGCTTTCGCGAACTCGGGACGGCTTTTCATTACGCGGGGCTTGCTCCCTTCAGAGAGTCCCATGCGCAACCGGAGATTGTCCGGGGTTAACTAATCATAACACAGGCCGCGCATTCTGTCAAGTACTTTTTTGAAGTATTTTTTCTTACGTTTTGATGAGAGGCAGTGCGACCGCCAATGCCGCCTTATCCTGGGCCGAATCCCCCAGAGCGGCAGGGACGATGGTGACGCCTGCCCAGACTAACGGCCAGCAATTTTCCTGCGCACTCCGGCGAATCGGCTCCAGCAGCAGGTCAGCGGCGTGGACCGCCAGCGTCCCGAGTACGATACGCTCCAAGTTAAGCGTTTGCAGCAAGCCCGCCAGCCCCAGACCCATGAAATAAGCCGCCTCGGCAATAATTTCGCGGGCCACCGGATCGCCAAGTCGGGCACGATCGCAAACGTCGTGAGCCGTCACCGTACTCTCCCCAAAACGCTCCCGGCCCATGCGCCCGATCGCCGTGCCCGATGCCAGGGCTTCCAGGCAGCCGCGCCTGCCGCAAAGGCAGAGCGGACCGTTCGGCACGAGGGTCATGTGGCCGATCTCTCCGGCCAGCCCATTACGCCCGCGATAAAGCTGGTTATTGAGGATCAGGCCCGCCCCGATCCCTGTCCCCATCGTTAGAAACGCCATATCCCGGCAGCCCGCTCCCGCCCCCCAGCGGTGCTCCGCGATGGCCGTGGCATTTGCATCGTTCTCCACGGCAACTTTCAGACCAAACTCCGCTTCCAGCAATGCCTTCAGCGGAACCGCTTCCCAGCCCGGCAAATTCGGAGGGGCATAGATAATCCCAGTTTCAAAGTCCAGCGGTCCGCCGCAGGAGACACCAACCGCCGTAATCTCCGACATTTGGCAGCCGTAGTCTCGGCAGACATCTCGCGCCAGCCCAAAAAGCGACTGCACCCCACTACGCCAGTTCTCGGCATCTGTTTTCGCCGACGCCCTCGCCAGAACGGCGCCGCTCGGAGTGCCGATAACAACCGCAGATTTCGTGCCGCCAATATCAATCCCGAGAATGAGTTTGTTTGTCACGAAATCACTGCTTCGCCTGCTTCTCCGCACTGGGAATGCCGCTGCTCGCGGGAGCCTCACTGCTGGCTCCGGCCGAGTGGCTGAGCGTTGTCGCTTCTTTCTCGTCCGCTCCGTCACCCCCATCCACGTACAGATGCTTGCCCGTCACGGAAGTGCCACTGGTCGTCTGCTCGAATGCATTCGCCTCCGTCAGCCCGACCTGATCTTCGATATTATCCTCAACCATAGTCAAAATATCTCCTCTAAACTCGTTCTACCCACTTCCCGTGCGCTTCCCGCATCGCCGGGACGATCTCATGCCCCGTACTCGGGAGAAACAGCATCTCTTTCTCGCACATGAGTTCGTTGAAGACCGCGTAGATCGTCGGCGGCTTGCAGCTGGGGTCCCGTCCGCCCGCACTCAGCTGCGTCGAGCAGAGAATATTCGCGGCATGGGAGAGCGGATCGAAATAGTGGAACGTTTCATAAATCTGCGCCGCATGTTCCGGGTGCGCTTCGGCAAGGTCCGCGACCAGCCCACGCGCATCCGGGTAACGGAGAGGAGACAGGCGCCGGTACTTCGTCCGGTCGAGCAGCGAAAGTGCCAGCTCCAGAGCGCAGAACCAAGGCATATCCGAAAGGCACAGGCGCACGGAGGGAACGAGGGCCGCCGTAACCAGCGCCAGCCCCCCACCCTGGCTCATCCCGCCGACTATGAGCCGCGCCGGATCGACTTCGGCCATCTCCGCCAGCACGTCCAGACCGCGTTGGCAGTGCCCCACGATATTCCGGTAAATATATGTCTGCGGCGACTCGATCCCCGCCGTGATATAATCCGCCCCGGTCAGCGACGGATGCTTGTACGGCGTATCCGGCAGGTTTCCATGCAGGTTGATGCCGAATGTCACCGTCCCCGGATACAAGCTCTCCGGCCCCGGCGGCGGGTTCCCCAGCGAATACCCCGGCAGCCACAGATACCCTCGGCATCCCCCAGGCGGCAACACCTTCGGGACGGCCAGCCAGCCGTAGATCACCAGATCGCCCAGCGACGAAAAGCGCACCCAGTCCACCGAATGCGTCTCCGTCTCGCCCCCCACCCCAGCCAGTCGCTCCCACTCGACAGGTACCTCGGCCAGCTCGGCTTTGACTTGGGTCCAGTACGCCGCGAAATCGGCGGGGCGGCGGACGGGGGCGCGGGTTTGTTCCAGAACAGCACTAATCATTGCCGCTAAAGTTCGCGATTGGCAGTCTTATTCCTGCACTGCTGCAAGCGCACCGGGCTAAATGCTCCCGGGCATTTTGCACGATAATATTTTTGCAAGATGCCTACCCCCACTGCATTTATGCACATATTTAAGTATATGTGCATAAGTAATCCGGTATTTTCTTTAGCCCCGGAGGGGCTTTCTCCGAGTAGCCCGGCCTTTCAAGGCCGGGTCCAAATACCGGGAAACATCTTCGCTACTACTTAGTAACTGATGTTACGCAGGGCATCTCAAGTCAGTGCCGGTGACGAGGCGTGAGCCAAAGAGGCGTGGGAGTAAACTCCTGCGTCTTGTCCGGCTCCTATCATGTCCGGCTCCTATCATGTCCGGCCCCTATCATGTCCGGCTCCTATCATGTCCGGCTCCTATCATGTCCGGCCCCTATCTTGCCCGGTCCACGCTCTGCTCTTTGCGTTCCTCCCTGCGTAACATCAGTTAATAAGAAAGCATAGGGTATTTATTTTCGGCACGGTGAGGCGTTTCCGGTTCGGAGCAAGTATAATTATTAGTACTTATGACGGACAAGAAATACAAGACACTGATCGTATGGTTCCGGCGCGACCTGCGCCTCCACGACAATGCGGCCCTGTTTGAGGCCATCGCCCAGGCGGAAATGGTCATTCCGCTGTTTGTGTTCGACCCGGCCATTCTGGAACGGGCGGACACCGGGGCGGCGCGAGTGACATTTCTGGTGGATGCGCTTGGCGTTCTGGACGCAAACCTGCAGAAAGCGGGCGGACGGCTGATAATTCGCCGTGGGAGCGTGCCGGAAGAGATACTGAAGGCCGTGGAGGAGTTCGGGGCGGACGGCGTCTTCCACCACCGGGAATACGAGCCGATGGGAAAAGCGCGGGACGAAGCCGTGGCGAAGGCACTGGCGGAGCGCGGGAAGGTCTGCGAGGCATTCTCCGGGCTGTCGCTGTTTGAGCCGGGGGAGATACTCTCTCAGGCCAGAACCCCCTACACGGTCTTCGGTCCCTACAAACGGCAATGGTTCGATCGCCCCGCCGAGGGGCCGCTGCCTGCGCCGCACGCGATTACTCTGCCGCAAGGGACCAAATCCGATCCACTGCCGACGGCGGCGGAGCTGAAGTTTACGACGACGCAGAAATTCGAGTGTGGCGGCGAAGACGCGGCCCATGAAATACTGTACGAATTTGTCAAAACGAAGATCGACGAATACGACACCGAGCGGGATATTCTCGGGTCGGACGGCACCTCCCGACTCTCCCGACACCTGCATCTGGGTACGATTTCGCCGCGCTTCATCATCGACACAGTGCGACGGGCCGGGAGGGAGTCGGCAGGCCGGACGACTTTTCTCTCGGAGCTGGCCTGGCACGACTTTTATCTGCAGATACTGGTTCACTTTCCGCATGTTGCAGGGGGTGCGTTCCGCCCGCACTATGATGCCCTGGAATGGGAAAACGACGAAGAGCTGTTTGCGGCTTGGAAGGAAGGCCGAACGGGGTATCCTATCGTAGATGCGGCCATGCGCCAGCTAAACTCAGAAGCATGGATGCATAACCGGGGCCGTATGATCGTGGCGTCGTTTCTCACAAAAGACCTCCTCATCGACTGGCGCAAAGGTGAGAGATATTTTATGCAGCAGCTAGTCGACGGCGACCTATCGGCAAATAACGGCGGCTGGCAGTGGGCCGCCGGAACGGGAACGGATGCCCAGCCCTACTTTCGGATTTTCAACCCAACCTCCCAGGGGGAGAAATTCGATCCCAATGGCACCTATGTCAAGGAATGGGTTCCCGAGCTGTCCCGTGTTCCCGCCAAGTTTATCCACCAGCCCTGGAAACTATCGGAAGCCGAGCGGGAACATCTCGGCTGCTCCGAATACCCACAGCCGGTCGTAGACCATGCCATTCAGCGTGGGCGAGCATTGGCACTCTACGGGAAAGTCTCAAAATCATGAAGTTCTGCGGCTTTCTGCTCTTCCTCACCTTGTTTATCTCCGGTCTCTCCGTTTCGAGTCGAGCACAAAGTGCCTCCCCTGCCCCCGATGTCCTGGTGCTGGTCGTGCAGCGGCCCGGCCTCGGCGATCAGGTCGATATCACCTACAGCGGCCTGGTGGCGCGTCCTCAGGTGCAGCGGGACCTCGATGCTCTGCGCAAAGCGACCGGGTGGACGCAGACAGGCCTCAAGATTACTAACGACCGGGCACCGATCCAGAAGGTGCGATACCTGACCGGGGCGACTTTCACCGCGCCGAATGTCGTACAGAATGAGACACATGCTCTGCCGGTAGAGGCGTTTATCTTGGCGTTTCGCCTCTATAAAAATCTGGCATTGATCTTTATTGTCGATTCAAGCTTCCAATTCCAGGGATGGCCACAATATGCCGATAATAATGTGCGGATCACCCTGGAACAGCATGGAGCGGCATTTACCTACCGGGTAGCGATCCTGAACTCGCAGTTTGAGCATCTGGGCCTGCCTGAAACGGCGCAGGCTGCCGCAGCAGTTACTGCGAAGAGGAAAGCGCATCTGTCGCCGCTGCTCATTCTGCTGGGTATCGTGCTGGCCGCGGCCTTTGCTGGGCTGCTGGTCTTTTTCGCAGCAAATCGCCTGACTCCGGCCCCGCTCTCTGCCGAAGAGAAGTCCCAGGAAAAAGAAACTACTCTCGGACCGAGACGTTAACTAAGACGATACGCAAAAGGACAATTGTATGCTGGAACTTCATGAGCTGCTGAAAGTCGCCGCCACGAAAAAGGCCTCCGACGTTTTTATCAAGGCCAACAGCCCCCCCGCGATGCGGATCAGCGGGCGTATCCAGATGACGGATGCCCCACCGCTCACTCCCGACGATTGTCGCAGCCTGGCGTATAGCGTCATGACACACGAACAGATCGGCCGATTCGAGCATCGCCATGAACTTGACCTGGCGTTTGAAGTCGAAGGTGTCTGCCGTATCCGGTGCAATATACATCAGCAGCGCGGCTCGATGGGCATGGTCCTGCGGCTAATCCCGCTGAAGATTTTCTCCCTGGAACAGCTGGGCATGCCCCCGGTGCTGTCCGACCTGACCAAGTCGCGCCAGGGCTTGATTCTCGTGACCGGCCCGACCGGCTGCGGCAAATCGACGACGATGGCGGCCATGATCGACCTGATCAACTCAACGCGCCGAACAAATATCATTACCTGCGAAGACCCCATTGAGTTTATGCACCCGGACAAAATGTCCATCGTCTCTCAGCGCGAGATCGGCCTGGACACGGATTCGTTTGCCGATGCGCTGAAGTATATGATGCGTCAGAACCCGGACGTCCTGCTCATTGGAGAAATGCGCGACATCGAGACGATGAGTGTCGGCCTGGCCGCCGCGGAGACCGGTCACCTCGTTTTCTCAACGCTGCATACGGCATCGGCGGCAGAGACTCTGGACCGCATCATCAATATGTATCCGCCACAGGACCGCGACATGGTCTGTCTGCGTCTTTCAGCCTCTCTGCGGGGTGTCATCTCGCAGAAGCTGCCTCCGCGCCTGGACGGCACAGGCCGGGTCGGGGCGGTTGAGATCATGGTGGTCACGCCGACCATCGCCAAATTGATTGAAGAAGGCCGTGCATCGCAGCTTTACGGCTCCATTGCCGAGGGCAACTTCTGGGGCATGCAGACGATGAACCAGTGTCTAATCAAGTACGTACGCGCGGGTCTGATCTCCGAAGATGAAGCCCTGGCGAATGCCGGCAACGTCACCGAAATGAAGCAGATGATGCGTCGCCCTTAAGCCTATGAAAGCACTGGTCAAAATAAAGTCGGAGCCGGGATTGACACTCGCAGACGTACCCATGCCGCTGGTTGGTGTCAATGACGTACTCATCCGGGTAGATAAAACTGGGATTTGTGGCACCGACCTGCATATCTATCAGTGGGATGCCTGGGCACAAAGAACTATCTTTCTGCCACTGGTCATCGGCCATGAGTTCGTCGGCGAAATCGTCGAGGTCGGGTCCAATGTCATCGACTTCTTCCCCGGTGAAATCGTCAGCGGCGAGGGCCACGTCGTGTGCGGCCATTGCCGCAACTGCCTGGCGGGACGGCGGCATCTGTGCCGCGATACAAAGGGCGTGGGCGTCAACCGCCCCGGTGCGTTTGCCGAGTATATTGCCCTGCCGATGACTAACATCTGGCACCACCGGCCGGGGATCGATCCCGAGATCGCCGCGATCTTTGATCCCTTCGGTAATGCCGTACATACGGCCCTCTCCTTCCCAGTTCTAGGGGAGGACGTACTGATTTCCGGAGCGGGGCCGATCGGAATCATGGCGGCGGCGGTCGCGCGCCACGCCGGGGCGCGGTTCGTCGTTGTCACTGACGTCAACGAATACCGCCTGGAACTCGCGCGAAAACTCGGGGCTACGGTTGCTCTGAATATCCGCGAACGCAGCCTTGCAGACGTCCAGGCTCAGCTTGGAATGCAGGAGGGGTTCGATGTTGGCCTGGAGATGTCTGGCAGCCCAGCGGCCCTTCCAGGCATGATCGATGCCATGTGTCATGGGGGCAAAATCGCCGTCCTTGGTATCCCTGCCGGGCCGATCGATATCGACTGGAACAAAGTTGTCTTCAACATGCTGACAATCAAGGGGATTTACGGGCGCGAGATGTACGAGACGTGGTACATGATGAGCGTCATGCTGCAAAGCGGCCTGGACCTGAAGCCCATCATCACGCACCGCTTCCCCTACTCCGACTGGGAGCAGGGCTTCGCGGTGATGGCGACAGGGCAGTCGGGCAAAGTGATTTTAGATTGGAAGACGAACTGAGATGTACGGTACGACCAAAGCGCGAATGGAGCAGGAGCTGGACAGCATCCGGGTCGCGGGGCTTTTCAAAAACGAACGGGTCATCACCACTCCGCAGGCCACCCATGTAAGTATCGGAAGTGGGGAGCCACTGCTTAATCTGTGCGCGAACAACTACCTGGGCCTTGCCGATCACCCCGAGGTGCAGGCCGCAGCACACGAGGCTCTGGAGCGGTGGGGCTACGGAATGGCATCGGTACGCTTCATCTGCGGGACGCAGGGTATTCATAAGCAGCTCGAGGCAAAGCTCAGTGAGTTCGTAGAGATGGAGGACACGATCCTCTACGGCTCCTGCTTCGATGCCAACGGCGGCCTTTTCGAGACAGTTCTTGGTGCGGAAGACGCCGTCATCTCGGACGAGCTGAACCACGCCAGCATCATTGACGGCATTCGGCTCTGCAAGGCGCAGCGCTTTCGCTACCGAAATAACAACATGGCTGACCTGGAGGCGAAACTCATAGAGGCCCAGGGCGCACGTACCCGCCTGATTGCCACCGATGGGGTCTTCTCCATGGACGGCACCATCGCTGATCTGCCTGGGATCTGCGCCCTGGCAGAGCGGTATGACGCCTTGGTCATGGTAGACGATTCGCACGCGGTCGGCTTTCTGGGCGAGAAGGGACGCGGCACACCGGAATTCCATGGTGTCACGGGCCGTGTCGATATTCTCACCGGCACGCTCGGCAAAGCCCTGGGCGGTGCCAGCGGGGGATATACCAGTGCTCGCCGGGAGATCGTCGATCTGCTGCGTCAGCGCTCCCGTCCGTACCTTTTCTCCAACACACTCGCACCGACGATCGCCGCCACTTCACTTAGGGTACTGGAGATGCTGTCCGATTCGACGTCCTTGCGGGACACACTGGAGGCCAACACTCTTTTCTTCCGGGCGGGCATGGAACGGCTGGGCTACGATCTTCTGCCCGGCAGGCACCCAATCGTCCCGATCATGCTTGGCGATGCGGCCCTGGCCGGCAAGATCGCCGAAGCCATGCTGGAGAGAGGCGTCTACGTTGTTGCATTTTCCTATCCCGTAGTTCCTCAGGGGAAAGCCCGCATCCGCACCCAGATTTCCGCAGCCCATACCACCGAGGATCTGACTTTCGCCATTGAGAAGTTCGCGGAAGTGAAGGATTTGATGACTCAGCATTAGGAGCCAAATGCCGGGCTGTGCCGAGAGATACCCAATCACCCTGGGCAGAGAAGGCGGCAGGCTTGAAAAGCGTCAGCCCGGAAGAGGTCGCGGCGAGCGACATTCCGGGCTGTTTTCCTAGCTTATGAGAGAGCGGATTATTTTCCGCGCGGCTTGCCTTTGGCGACCCGTCGGCGCGTAGCCCGAGCGGGGCCGGCGGCGGCTTCGAGCGGACCGGCTTCTCCCATGCCGTCTTCATCCGCACCCTGCAGCAGCATCTCGGGAATACCGCTCAGCGGATCGGGCTGAACCAGAGGGTCGAGGCTGATCTGGATCGTGGACATAACCCGGACCACTTCCTCCTGAATGGAGGCCTGCATCTGCTGGAACATATCGTAGGCTTCTTTTTTGTAAAGCACCAGCGGATCGATCCCCGCGTAGCCACGCCAGCCGATGCCCTCTTTCAGATAGTCCATGCTGGATAGATGCTCCATCCAGTGCCGGTCCAGCGACTGCAAGGTCACACGCCGCTCCAGATCACGCATCTCCTGAAGCCCGTTTTCCTCGCCCAGCGTCTCCGTAAAGTGCTGCTCTTTGTCCGTGTAGGACTTGTCGGCCAGCTCCGTCAAAAACGGAACCAGCTCAGGCCGCTTCCTGCTCTTGATATCGTCCAAAGCGGCGTACTGTGCCAGCGGGAATGTCTGATTCAGGCTGTTGTATAGGCCCTCCAGGTCCCACTCTTCCGCCGAGACACTCTCAGGCGCATACTGGCTGATATCGGCTTCGACCGTTTCCCCCAGGTACCCGACAATCGTATCGCGCAGGTCCGCGCCTTCCATGATGCGCCGACGCTCGCCGTAGATGTTGGCACGCTGGACATTCATCACGTCATCATAGTCAAGCGTAGACTTGCGCTGATCGAAGTAAAATGCTTCGACCTTCTTCTGCGCCCGCGCGATCATTGCCGACAGCATCTTGGCGTCGATCGCCTGATCCTCCGCCCAGCCCTGCAGCAATGGCGAATTAGCTTTGTCTCCAAAGAGGCGCCAAAGCTCATCTTCCAAGGAGACGAAGAAGCGGGACGCGCCCGGATCACCCTGGCGACCGGCGCGGCCCCGAAGCTGGTTGTCGATCCGGCGTGCTTCATGCCGCTCACTGCCGAGAATTACCAGGCCGCCCAGGCGGCGGACTTCCTCCGCATCGGCCTGATGCTGCGCGCTGCCACGCTCGCCCACGGGGGTCAAGCCGACGATCGGTTTGCCGCCGCGCCGATACTCATACTCGTCCCCGGCCTCTTTGGCCGTCTCGGCATCACTCACCATGCTTCCGCCCAGCAGAATATCGACGCCGCGCCCTGCCATGTTCGTGGCCACAGTGACGCTGCCCTTGCGGCCCGCTTCAGCGATGATATGCGCTTCTTTTTCGTGCGATTTGGCATTCAGGATATTGTGCGGAATGCCGTGCGACATGGCTTCGTCCAGCCGCTCCCGGTTCTCCGGGGCGATCTCCAGAAGCTTCGCCAGAGCGTCACGATTGGACACATCCGCCATGCTAGTGGAAAGGCCAAAATGCTTCGCCGCATCCACCAGCTTGCCCGGCGACAGCACGACGATGTCGGAGCCTTTCGGGATACCGTATGGGCTGAGACGCTGATTTAGTGCCGTGCTCCACTCAGCATATTTAGCCTTGTCCAGGCCTTTGGTATTCTCAAGCTTGTCGCGCAGCAGGTCCGTCAAAGCAAGCAGCTGCAAACGGTCATAGCGCAGGCGGTCGGAGACGCGCTCGGACATCTCGACGCTGCGGGTTCCAATCAGAACCGGCTGCTGACGGGCGTAGTGCGTCAGAATTTCGCGGGCAATCCCGCGCAGCTTGGCTTCCTGCGACTTATAGATAATATCGGGATGGTCGCCCCGGATCATCGGCTTGTTGGTCGGCACCTGCACCACATCGAGGGCGTAGATCTTGCGGAACTCGTCTTCCTCAGTTTTCGCGGTTCCGGTCATGCCGCCAAGCTTCGGATAAAGGCGGAACAGGTTCTGGAACGTGATCGTCGCCAGGGTCTGGTTCTCGTTCTCGATCTTAACGCCTTCTTTGGCCTCGACTGCCTGATGCAGTCCGTCCGACCAGCGGCGTCCGAACATCAAGCGCCCGGTATTCTCGTCGATGATGACAACTTCTTCCTTGCCCTCTTCGTTTTTCTTCACGAGGTAGTCGATGTCCCGCTTCCAGACGGCATGGGCCTTCAATGCCGCCCCGGCATGCTGCATCAGCGAGAGGTTTTCGGCGTCGGACAGGTTCTCGATACCGAGCGCGAGCTCCACACGCCGCTGACCGTCTTCCGTGAAGACCGCCGTCTTTTGCTTTTCTTCGATCTTAAAGTCGCGTTCGTCTTTAAGCTGCCGAATGATGCGATCCATCTTCACGTACAAGTCAGATGACGCTTCGGCCTGACCAGAGATAATCAAAGGGGTACGGGCCTCGTCGATCAAAATCGAGTCGACTTCATCGACAATCGCAAAGGTCAGCTCCGGCTGGTTCAGCTCCTGCCCCGGCACGGCCAGATTGTCGCGCAGGTAATCGAAGCCGTACTCATTGTTGGTTCCATAGGTGATGTCGCAGTTGTAGGCTTCGCGTCGGCTTTCCGCCGGGCGTGCAAAGTCGTAGCGCGGATCAGGGTGACGGTATTCGGGATCGTAGATATAGGTTCCACCGACGTCGCCCGTCTCGGGGCTTTGGCCCTGAATAATCCCGACTGAAAGCCCCAGGAAGTGATAGATTGGTCCCATGGCGACCGCGCCAACTTTGCTCAGATAGTCGTTGACTGTCACCAGGTGCACGCCGTGCCCGGTCAATGCATTGAGATAGATGGGCAGAGTCGCCGTGAGTGTCTTACCTTCGCCGGTCTTCATCTCAGCAATGCGCCCATCATGCAGCACCATGCCGCCGATCATTTGAACGTCGAACGGACGCATCTTGAGCGTTCGAAACGCGGCTTCGCGCACCACAGCAAAGGCTTCCGGCAGCAGTCCGTCTAGTGCCAGATCGCTGACCGCCCGCTTGTCGTCTCGCTCCAGCTCTTCCCACGTAACGCCGCGCCGCTCGCACTCGGCATCCAGCGTCTCGGCAACACGGGTTTTGAACTCGTTCGTTTTGGCCTGCAGGGCCTCATCCGTCAGTGTCTTTGTCTCGGCTTCGAGCGAGCTGATCTTATCCGCCACTTTGCGGTATTTGGCAACATCGCGTTCGTTGCCGTCAAATAGTTTTCTCAGAAAATCCATAGTCGTGATTGATTGCCTTTCGCACAGAATTACCTCGGAATCTTAACCCTCTTCTTCAGAAAGGCGAGGGTCGGCGCTTACGCCAGGGTGGAGTCTGTCAGGGCGCACGAATGGCATGGGGGAAAGGGGGAAACGCAGTAATTGCCGCCGAGGGGCCGGTCAGAAAGTTGACCTTTTGGTCGACCACTCTCTCGCTGCTTGCCAGCACGAATCGCGGCAGAAGGAGTGGGACCGGGCGGACAGTAGCGGCGGTTTTGCTCAGCGTCTCCGCAGGGGACTGCTTCGGCGCAGCGGTTTCCACCGCCCGAATTTGCAGAACGACGCAGGCTGCCCGAACCACCCCCGGCTGAGCCATTGGCAGAGCGATCCAGCCCGCCAGTGCAGGCGTGGCGAGGATCAGAATATTGAGTTGTACCAGTGTCTGAAACAGCATCGGAGATTAGTATAGCACAATACGCGTCCGCAAAGTCAAAAGTTTCCCGTGGGCGGCAGATCACCGCCGTGGCGCGTCGTCTCTACAACAGCTAAATCGGCATTTTCCGCATCGTTCTCCAGCGGTGGGGAAGCGTTCTCGTCGTAAGCCGCATAGTAGGTGCGCCAGCCTGACGGCGGAATATTGGCGACGTCAAAGCGCAGTGCAAGCGAAAGCAAAGCATGGGTAGCGCGGCCTTTGGGGTCGGGAGCCTCGGACATCCCGCCAACTAAGGCGGGAACAAGATTCCCCTCCCCATTCGTGACCGCAACCGGCGGAAACGGCAGATTCAGCGGCCAGGACATGGAGGCCCGAAAGACCGCTGTGCCGCTCTGAGACTGATCCGTTTGATTGAAGACAACCAGGGCCCGGGAAGTCTCAGGATTATCGAGGCCAGTATTGATACGGTCCGCGAGGGATTGGAGCTGTTCAGGATTTTGCTGCATGAGAGATTTTGCTGGATAAGAGTAAGAGCGAGTGACTGAAAGTCACTCGCTAGGTAAGGCACCCTCCGGGTGTAAGGCAGCAGAACAAGAGGCTGTTTTACGGCAGCCTATTTCCGACGTCCGAAGGACGCCTCTCCTAGCGAGTGGTTTTCAACCGCTCGAACCGTCGCCGCCCAGCCAACGCTTAAACACCAGCGTGGCGTTGTGGCCACCAAAGCCGAAGGAGTTGGAGAGGGCGATATCCACCTGCTGATAGCGGGCCTTGTTTGGCACGAAGTCCAGGTCGCATTCGGGGTCGGGGTCAATGATGTTCATCGTGGGAGGCAGGATGCCGTGATGCAGAGTCAGCGAGACGGCGATGGCCTCGATTGCCCCAGCCGCACCAAGGAGGTGACCGGTCATGGATTTGGTGGAGGAAACAGCTAACTTGCGGGCGTGGTCCCCAAACACGGTCTTGATTGCCTGCACTTCCAGAACGTCTCCGGCAGGGGTACTGGTTCCGTGGGCATTGATGTAGCCAACTTCCGTGGGCGCGATGTTCGCGCTCTCCAGGGCTGCGACCATAGCACGGGCAGCTCCGGCCCCTTCCGGGGCGGGATGCACCATATCATAGGCATCGTTGCTCATGCCGTAGCCAATGATCTCGGCGTATATCCGTGCGCCACGGGCTAACGCGGTCTCGAGCTCTTCCAGAATGAGGATGCCGCCGCCTTCGCCTAGAATGAAGCCATCGCGGCCGGTGTCGAACGGGCGCGATGCATGCTCAGGATCGTCGTTACGGGTCGACATGGCCTTCATATTTGAGAAGCCCGCCATGGAAATCCGGCAGACCGCTGCCTCGGATCCACCGGCGACCGCAGCATCGGCGGCTCCGCGCTTGATGATTTCGTAGGCGTCGCCGATCGAGTTGGTCGAGGTCGCGCAGGCGGTCACCGCTGTCTCGCTCGGCCCCTGGGCGCCAAGCATCTTGGCGACGTTCCCCGTACCCATGTTGGCGATCATCATGGGGATAAAGAACGGGCTGACTCGTCCCAGACCACCTTCCATCATTTTGCGGTGCTGCTCTTCAAATGTCTGAATTCCGCCAATGCCGCTGCCAATGAAGACACCGACACGGGTGCGGTTTTCGTCGGTAATGGCGAGGCCCGAGTCGGCCAGAGCGAGCTTGGAAGCCGCCGCCGCAAATTGGGCGAAGCGGTCCATCCGCTTCACTTCCTTGCGCTCCATGTAGTCTTCTGGAACGAAGCCCTTGACCTGAGCGGCGATACGGGTGGAGATGGCCGAGCAGTCGAAATCAGTGACCGCATTCACCCCGCTGCGGCCCGTGATGAGCCCCTGCCAGTACTCTTCCGCACCGATGCCGAGAGGCGTCACCGCTCCCAGGCCTGTAATTACTACTCTTCGCTTACTTGTCATAATCTCATTATACCGACCTTAAGAGTCGGGCTATTCCGCCAACAGCAAAAGCCCCTCCAGGGCAGAAGAATAGACGATATCGCTAATCTCCAGCCCCGGAGGGGCTTTCCCCGAATAGCCCGGCCTTGGAAGGCCGGGTCATGCGTCCGCCACTCTGCCTATTTGGCTTTGTCGTCGATATAGCTGACCGCTTCCTGAACCGTGGTGATCTTCTCGGCATCTTCGTCAGGAATCTCGACATCGAATTCCTCTTCGAGGCCCATGACCAGCTCCACAACATCCAGCGAATCCGCGCCCAGATCATCCACAAACGACGCCTGCGGTGTGACCTCGTCTTCGGCCACATCGAGCTGTTCCACTACCACTTTTTTCACACGATCAAAAGTCGACATATCCGCGTACCTCCTCAGGTCAATCTGTTCTATGAGTCTTTTCGTAACATTGGTTCTTCAGCAGTTATAAAATCATGCCACCATCAACGGTCAGTGTCTGTCCCGTGATGTAATCAGAGGCTGGCGAACACAGAAACAGCACTGCCTGTGCCACATCTTCCGGTGTCCCCAGTCGCCCCGCCGGGATGTCTTTCTGCACGGTCGCCTTCAACTCCTCCGTCATTTTTTCGGTCATCGCCGTCTGGATAAATCCTGGCGCGACCGCGTTGATCTGGATGTTGCGGCTGGCCACTTCTTTTGCTGCAGTCCGGGTAAATCCGATCAGCCCCGCTTTGGAGGCCGAATAATTGGCTTGTCCGGGGTTTGCAATCAGCCCCATCACCGAAGTGATATTCACGATTTTGCCCCGCCGCTGCTTCACCATTGGCTTCAGCGCGGCACGAGTCATCAGGAACGTCCCTTTGAGATTGCTATCGAGGACCGTGTCCCAGTCATCCTCGGACATTCGCAGCAGCAAACCGTCGCGTGTCGTCCCGGCATTGTTCACTACTATATCCAAACCGCCCCAGGAAGTCAAGACCTGCGCCAGGAATTTTTCCACATCGGCGGCCTCAGCGACGTTGCACTGCGCCCCAATACCGCGACGGCCCAGTGCCGTAATCTCGGCCGCCACAGCTTCCGCCGCCGCCAGAGAAGAGTGCCCCGCCACCGCGACATCTGCCCCCGCTTCTGCCAGTGCTAGCGCAATCGCACGACCAATACCGCCGCCACCTTTGCTGATTCCAGTGACGATCGCCCGCTTGCCCTCTAAGATCATGAATTCTTCCCAGCTGCTTCCACGAAAGCCTGCACGCCCGCCATGTTCCCGACGCTGTAGACGCTGACTTCTGGGGCCAGACGTTTCATCAGTCCCGTCAGCACTGTTCCCGAACCGACTTCCACAAACGTATCAAAACCGTCGGCGGCCAGTCGACTGATGGTTTCTTCCCAGCGCACGGGATGATCAATCTGCGCAGCGAGGTTCGTTTTAATCTCGTCCGCAGAGGTCTCATAGTCCGCCGTTAAGTTGGCAACCACTGGGATTGCAGCGGCTTGAACGATCGCATCACGCAGCACATACGACATCGCCTCAACCGCCGGTGACATCAGGGGCGAATGAAACGCACCAGAGACGTTCAGCGAAATCACGCGCTTCGCACCATTCGCTTTCGCAATCTCCGAGGCCCGCGCGACCCCTTCCGGGCTGCCGGAGATCACGACCTGGCCGCCGCCATTAAAGTTCGCCGCGGATACCACACCCGCTTCGGCCGCCTCGGCACAGGCGGATAACACCTGCGCTCCCGTCAGGCCCAGCACGGCGGCCATTGCTCCGGGAGCGGCGGAAGCGGCCCGGTGCATCTCCTGCGCCCGCCGCTGGACCAGATGCAGCCCTGTCTCAAACGTGAATGCCCCCGCCGCGAAGAGTGCGGCGTATTCGCCCACCGAATGTCCGGCCACAGCTTCCGGCAGCGGTGCTCCCGCCTCCTGAAGGACGCGCAGAGCGGCCACAGAGGAAACGTACAGCGCAGGCTGAGTGTTGATCGTCAGCTTCAGCGACTCTTCCGGCCCATAAAAGCATAAGGAGCTGAGCTTCGAGCCGATCACCTCATCAGCCTCATCGAAGACAGTCCGGGCGGCTTCCGAGTGCGTGTAAAAGTCCTGTCCCATGCCAACGGTCTGAGAACCCTGCCCAGGGAAAATATAAGCAATTTTAGTCATTGAGCAAACTAACCAATTTCGTTACGATTCCTTCCGCAACAACATGAGACCCTTCTACAACCTGAAAAAGCATACCGACAGAAATCCGTTTGCGATGCTCGCTGACTCGATGTTCTTATGAAGGCATCGTCAGGCAGCGCATTCCCCGATTCATCTATAAGGCAACGGGGGTGAATCATCCAGGATTGTCCGACTGGATCATCCAAGTAACGGAAGTCAGCACGTACCCTTGTCCTACAGGATTGATACACCCACCCTCTTCGTGAGAGAGAATGTACAATTTGGATTCGAAGTCATGGCGGCGGTTAGACATAGCGACCTAACAAAAATGAAAAACGCAGCGCAAGTCTTCTGCTGAGGCCTGTTTGACACTAATCACACGTCCATTGGCGTAAATATTTGGCTTAATAAAGAGGCGGAATTCTGCATTAGGTTTGAGAAGTTCTTCTGCAACCTCTGAAACTAGTGGCATAACAGGGACAGTAGCAAAGCCTCCTGCAACGATGGGCTTATCTAGCCAGACATATAAACTCCAATCGCTCTCATTATCGCTCTCAAAACTCGCAGGAGTGCATAACCGACCTGCCTGGAGGCTGCTTTCGAGTCCCGCAGGCCACCACAGTTCTGCCATTGCATAGGTATTTTGCATTATTGTGTGCCTCTTTCGTCATCAGAGAGAATTGCACTAATCAATGATTCGGGTACAGATAAAATCGAGAGCGTCAAAAGATGCTTCTCTTGCAAGCAAACAGCAGGCCCAATGTTGTCAAGGTTGTCACATATTGTGTGGACATTTACTACCTCCTGAGTGGTTTCAGTCTCTACGACATAATACCTGAGACCGTCTTGCTTTGCGAACCATCTGCCCCAGGCTACCGCAGATTCGGCACTGAAAGCAAACCATTTACAGAACCGGAAGCCATTTGGGTCAGGTCGAAAAACCCCACAAGCACCAATATCATCTAGTTCGGCTTCAGACACCGCCCGGTACAAACGCATCTACTTGGTCCACCGCACCACATTCGCGCCCCAGGTCAGACCTGCACCGAAACCGACCAGAACTAGAAGATTGCCGTTCTGGACACGACCGGTCTTGACGGCCTCATCGAGGGCAATAGGGATAGAAGCGGCAGAGGTATTGCCGTACTTGTCCAGGTTGACCATGACCTTCTCGCGGGGGAGGCCCATACGCTCTGCAGCCTTGTCGATGATCCGCTGGTTAGCTTGATGCGGCACGAGCAGGTCAACGTCACTCAGGCTCAGCCCGGCGGCTTCAACTGCCTGCACTGCGATTTGCCCCATGATCGTCACGGCAAACTTGTAAACTTCTTTGCCATTCTGGAATATCGTGTTTGGATTTTCACCGCTGCGCGAGACGCAGAGCAGCGGACCGCCGCCGCCATCCGCACCGAGGACACCCCCTAGGTATCCGCCTTCCACCACTTCACCCACCACTACTGCTCCCGCCCCATCGCCAAACAACACCGCGGTGCTGCGGTCATCCCAGTTGATCAGGCGGGACAAGGTCTCTGCACCGATCACGAGGACACGCTGATTGGCCCCTGCAGCCACCATTTGAGCCGCAACATGAAGTGCATAGGCGAAGCCGGAGCAGACTGCTCCGAGATCGAATGCAGCGGCATTCTTTGCCCCAAGCTTATTCTGCACGATTGCGGCAGTCGAGGGAAAGGAGCCAGGATAATCCGGAGTGCTGCTGGCAACGATAATCAGGTCGATGTCTGCGCTGGAAAGTCCCGCATCCGCCAGAGCATTCTGCCCGGCAGCAGCAGCAAGGTCTGAGGTCATCACCCCCGGCTCTGCCAGGCGCCGAGCACGGATACCCGTACGGCTGGCAATCCACTCATCGGAAGTCTCCATCCGGGCCGCCAGATCATCATTTGTAATGATTTGAGGAGGAACGTACGACCCCGTGCCAAGAATTCCGGCACGGCGCAGGGTGGCCTGTGTCATGCCTTGCCCTCGAAGGCGGGAAGCGCATCACGGATTGCATCGACGTAACCGCTGGACGCTCCTGCGATTGCCGCACGAATTCCCCCGGCGATCGCCTTGGCATCAGAGCGGCCATGTCCAATGACAGAGACACCATTTACTCCGAGAAGCTGCGCTCCGCCGAATTCGGAATAGTGGACCCACTGGACAACACGTCGAAAGATCGGTGTAAAGACTTCCAAACACTCGGTCATGCGTGGATCCGCTCCGACTTCGCGCTGAAGAATATCGAAAACCATTTCGGCCATGCCTTCTCCGCTCTTAATCAGCACGTTACCGGCAAACCCATCACAGACGACGACATCCACCGCGTGCTCGAAAACATCTTTTCCTTCGACGTTGCCAAAGAAGTTCAGAGGAGTTTTCTTAAGCAGGTGATAGACTTCTTTCGCCAGCTCATTGCCCTTGGTCTCTTCCGAGCCGATATTCAGCAGACCGAGCTTTGGAGTGGGAATTCCCAAAACACGCTCCGCATAGATCGCCCCCAGCAACGCAAACTGCAGGAGATTCTTAGAGGAGCAGTCGACGTTTGCCCCGGCATCCAGGAGCAGTGCTTTGCCCTGTACCGTCGGAATCATCGTCGCGAGGGCAGGACGTTCAATTCCGGCAATACGCCCGATGTCCAGCGTAGCTATCGCCATCGCCGCTCCGGTGCTTCCTGCGCTGAATGTCGCGTCCGCCTCGCCGTCCCGGACCATAAGGCCTGAGACGACCAGGGATGAATCTCGTTTCCGACGCATCGCCTGAGCGGGATGCTCCGTCATTTCGATAATCTGGGATGTGTGCCGGATACTGACGGAAGCTGGCGCTTCCCCCTGTCCTTCCAGTGCAGCGAGGACAGATCCCTCATCACCCACCAGAACGATATGAACGTCTGGCGATTCACGGGCTATCGCCAACGCCCCTTTGACGACCTCTCGGGGCGCAAAATCGCCGCCCATCGCGTCAACGGCGATCTTTATGGGCATGGATTACTCTTCGATGGAAGCTTTCTCTTTAATAACAATGGCCTGTTTGCCATCGTAAAAACCGCATTCCGGGCACGCATGGTGATCCAGGCGATACTGAAAGACGGGGCAGCCGCCGCGCTGGGAGGCGATAGGGCAGACATTGGTCCGGGCCAGGGTCGGCGGGGTCAGCTTGTAATGGGTGCGGCGCTTGCGAGTGCGCGAGTTACTATGGCGGCGTTTCGGCAGTGGCATGAAAAACTATCTCCTTCGATCACTTCAACTCTTAAATCGTACGTTTTTTATTCTTGAAATAACTTACCCAGGGCACGGAACGGCGAATTCAATGGAATCCCATCGTCCGGGTCACCTGTCTCTTTGATGGCGATGCCCGGGCAGGCTTCGCGGCATAATGGCTGCAAGGGGGCTGCCAGCAGAGCCGCCTGACGAATCAAGACGTCCAGCCGGAGGATCGCTCCCTCAAAGACGCGCCCTACTTCTTCTTCAACGACCGGAGCAACTCTCTGCGCTGCGTCTTCGACCACGGCGACATCAAACTCTTCTTCCAGGTCGGCATGGATCGGTGCCCGCACCGGCCCCAGGCAGCGGCTGCATTCCAGAGCGATGACCGTATCGATTGGCCCGCGCACCAGCACCATCGTTCCGGTGTTGGTCACAGTCACGCGCCCGGTGATCGGTGCCACGTATTCCACATCTTCATCCGCAAACGGCGGCTCGTGCAGATCGTATATCTGCCGCATGCCGGGCGTCCGCAGCAATTCCGCTAAATCATAGCGCAGCATGGCACTTTCCTTCCAGTCCGCTTTCCTCATCGGAACAGCTAAAGACGCCCTCTAGTTTACCACAAAATCAGTAAAAACTAGGCCCTTACCGGGTTTCCGCGGGGATTACCGGCGTCCACCCACCATCTCCGGCGCTTTTCCACTGCCGTTTCCGGCATGAGCCACCGGTGCGACGGCGACGCGCTGGTCCAGCTTCATCCGCCCACGCTGGATCGTTGCCATCAAATCCGCAACCTGCTGCTCAAGGCTCGCCATGACACCATGCGCATATTCGTCCGCGCCGGAGCGCAGAGCCAGCGTGTCCTGCTCGGCGGCAGCGATAATCTCATGCGCCTGCGCCGTCGCAAGACGCACCACTTCACTCTGGCTGACCAGCAGCTCTGATTGCCGCAGGGCGTCCGCCGCCATTTTCTCCACCTGCTGATGGCTCTCCACAAGCATTTTCTCGGCTCGCTGCCGGGAAGAGTCCACGGTCTGCGCGGACGTGGATTCCGCGGACAGTGTCATTTTTGTCGTATGCGATTCCGCTTCGCGCAGCATCCGCTCGGCATTGGCCCGAGCCTCACGAACGATCTGGTCTGCCTCAGACGTAGCTTCTTCCAGAGTCTGCTCGGCAGTCTCCCGCGCTCCATCGACGATCTTATCGCTCTCCGCTGTGACCCGGCTGGCACGCTTGACTTCTTCTGGCAGCGTCGCGCGGATCTTGTTCGTAATATCCAGGTAGTCATCAGGATGGAAGTTGACTGTCAGACCCATAACGGTCTTTTGATCCTCGATGAGTCGCTCAAGCTCGTTCAAAAGTTTAAGAATGTCCATTGTTTTCCCCAGGTTTCGGTCCGGTCGAATAATAGTATTAAGTATTGGTGTAGTGCTTAAGTTTGAATTTTGGTCAGTAGATGTGTTCATAATTGGGTAGTGCTGTGGCCGTATTTTATCACTAGTGCCTGGCGAACGGCTTCCGGGACAAGGCCGACGATGTCTCCGCCCAGGCGGGCGATCTCTTTTACAATACTCGACGACAGGTAAGAATACTCCGCCGCTGTCATTAAAAAAATAGTCTCCACCTCCGGCTGCAGGCGCCGGTTCAGCAGGGCCATCTGAAACTCATACTCGAAGTCCGAAACGGCTCGCAGTCCCTTCACAATCACTTTAGCCCCGCACGACTCAACGTAGCTAACCAGCAGCACCGGCGGCAAAATCGCGACCTCTACGTTCGGCAAAGCCGCACAGCTCTCCCGCAAAAGCGCCGTGCGCTCCTCCGCGGTAAACAGCGGCGCCTTGGTCGAATTGGCCGCCACCAGCACGATCAGGGTCTCGAACATCCCCGCCGCTCGTTCAATAATATCGTAATGGCCGCTCGTGACCGGGTCAAAGCTGCCGGGATAGACGGCGATCATGCACAACCTCGGTGATCATTTCCTCAGAAAAAATTAAGATCGAAATCCAGCTAACTCGCCGACACTCCCAGCACATTCTTGTACTTGCTGCGAACCACCGCCTTCAGAGCCGCATGCTCGGGCTGAGCCAGCTTCGGATCGGACTCCAGCAGAGCAAACGCTTCCTCGCGGGCTTCCTTCAAGACAGGCACGTCGCGGAGAACGTCGATGAATGGTAAGGGCTGCAGGCCTGACTGCCGGGTTCCGTAGAAGTCGCCGGGGCCGCGCAGCTTTAAATCTTCTTCGGCAATCAGGAAACCGTCGGTCGTCTGGGCCATCGTCGCGAGGCGCGAGGCTCCGTCGTCCGTCTTCGGGTCGCCAATCAGCAGGCAATAGGACTGCGTAGTGCCGCGCCCCACCCGCCCACGCAGTTGGTGCAGCTGGGCCATGCCAAAGCGTTCAGCATCCTCGATGACGATGACCGAGGCATTCGGAACATCGACGCCGACTTCGATCACCGTAGTCGCGACCAGCAGGTGCAGGTCCTTGTCACGAAAACGGGTCATCGTCTCTTCTTTTTCCGAGGACTTCATCTGCCCGTGCAGGAGACCGATTTTATAGTCGGTGAAGACTTGCAGCTGCAAATGGCTGGCAAGCTCCGTGGCCGCCCGCGCCTGCAGCTTCTCGTTTTCTTCGATCAAGCTGCAGATCACATAGGCTTGCCGGCCTTCCTGGAGCAGCTTTCTCAGCGTCTCGTAGACCGCCTGGCGCTCGTGGCCGCGCTTCCAGTGCGTCTTGATCGGCTTACGGCCTGGAGGCAGCTGGTCGATGATGCTGACGTCGAGATCGCCGTAAACTGTCAAAGTCAGGGTGCGCGGGATGGGCGTGGCCGTCATCACCAGAATGTCCGGCGAGAAGCCTTTTTGCTTCAGTGCCGCCCGCTGCATTACTCCGAAGCGGTGCTGTTCATCGACCACCGCCAGCCCCAGCCGGTGGAATGCCACATCGTCCTGAATCAGCGCATGCGTCCCGATGGCGATCTGAGTCTCGCCTGACGCCACCGAGGCCAGCGCGGCCCGCTTCTCTTTCGCCGGGAGGCTGCCGGAGAGCAGGGTGACTTTGACCCCCATAGCTTCCATGATGCGCCGGATGCCTAAATAGTGCTGCTCAGCGAGAATCTCGGTCGGAGCCATCATCGCAGCCTGATGACCATTACGCACGGCAATCAGCAGCGCAGCCATGGCGATCACGGTCTTGCCCGCACCGACATCCCCCTGGACCAGACGATTCATGGATTTGGCCGAGGCCATATCCGCGGCGACTTCCGTAATCACACGCGCCTGCGCCCCGGTCAGTGGATATGGCAGGGCCGCCGTCAGCTCCGCAATTGGTGCCGACGTCTCCGCAAAGACAGTCCCCACGATCTTATCTGCCTGACGCTTACGCACGGCCAGCACGAGCTGAAGTCCAAAAAACTCGTCGAAGACGAACCGTCGCTGCGCCGCTTGAAGTGCCTCTTCCGTCTCCGGGAAATGGATGTTCCGAAATGCTTCGATCAGCGGAACCAAGTCGCGCCGCGCCCGCATTTCCGGCGGCAGGGTCTCTTCCGCCAGATCGCCGTACTCCTGAAGCACGGTCCAGACCGCACGGCGAACCCGCGCCTGCAGAGCGCCTTCGGTCAGCGGATAGACCGGCACGATACGGCCCGAAGAGAGTGCGTCGGCGTCGTCCTCCGGTGCTTCCCACTCAACGTCCGTCATGTCCAGGCCGCCTCGGCCCGAGCGCGAGGCTTTGCCGTAGGCAACAATCGTCTTGCCGCGCAGCTTCTCGAACTGCTTTTTCAGATACCACTGGTTGAAGAAGACCAAAAATGCGATACCGCTGCGGTCGTCGATCGCCACTTTGGTTAGCGTCACCCGCGTTCGGGTCGGAATGTTCTCGACACTCACCACTTTGCCGCTGATCGTCACCGCCTCGCCGTGCCGGATATCGCAGATCGGCTTGAAATGTGTCCGGTCCTCGTAGCGGCGCGGATAGTGCTTCAGCAGATCGCCCGCCGTAAAGATGCCCAGCCCTTTGCCGAGCGTGGCAGCAAACGATTCGCTGACACCCGCCAGCCGCTGCACCGGGTCGTCGAGCGTCGGCGAGGCCATCGCTTCTTCAACCCCCTCCGCTAGTTCCAGTGCCGCGCGTGTCGCCATGACGTCGATTTACTTCCCAGAAAAACTCTCTCCCGATATTTCGAATGCGTAAAGGGGAGACAAAACATTATACGGGGTATCGCGCTGAAAAGTCAAGCAAAACAAAAGGCAGACTCCGCTTGGAAGCCTGCCAAATTTGCATGAATATCGACAGAAAAGGACTAATCAGCGCTCTCCGATATTCGGGGTGTCACCACCACATAGCGGTTCGGCTCGTCGCCTTCAGAGTAGGTCTGAACGTCGGGATTATCCGCCAGTGCGGTGTGGATAATCCGCCGCTCCATTGGGTTCAGCGTGTCGGTGATCGCTTCCTGACCGCTTTTCGAGACCTGCACGGCCAGGTCTTCGGCGAAGCCAATCAGCTTCTGCGCCCGGCGGGCACGGTAGCCATCGGCATCCACCATAAGGCGCAGACGCGGGCCCTGGCCTTTGTTGGTCATCAGCATCAGCAGGAACTGCAGGGCATCAAGGGTCTGCCCGTGCTGCCCCACCAGCATCACCGCGTCCGGCCCGGTCACAGCAAGGGTGACATTATCACCGTTGTGCGACTCGAGCGCGGCGTCTGCATCCAGCTCTCCGGCTTGAAGCAGCGCTTTCAGATGAGCCAGCGCCGTCGCGCCCGGGTCAAACGCGATCGTCTCTACTAGGGAAACCGGAGTTTCTGTTGTCATTTCAGCCACAGTGATGAATGTCCTTTAGCGCCGCTTTTCTTAACGCCGTTTTTTCTTGGGGTGCACTTTCGACGGAGCAATTACGCCTTTGGCTGCCGGAGCCGTGCCATTGGTCGGGCGGGAGAACTTGTCGCCACTGCCGTTTTTCACCGGCGAATCCGAGCTGCCGCTGGTATAGGATCCGTTCCCATATTTGCTGGCATTACCGTTTTTCCCATCGTCCAGGAGCAGGGCACCCGTGATCGGCATCAAGTCCGGCTCCCCGGCACGCTTACGCATGTAGTACTTTTGCTGAGCAACCGAAAGAAGGTTGAAGATAAAATAGTACAGCACGAACGCCGAAGGCCAGTGAGCTTGCAGGAAGAAATACGTGGTCATAAACGGCGTCATAATCGCCATCATGCGCTGCGTTTCCGCCTGCTGCGGGTCCATTGTCGGTGTGACAGTCATCCTCTGCGTGATATACATCGAGCCGGCGTACAGCAGCAGAATCGGAATGTCCGGCTGGCCCAGATTTATTCCCAGGTAAGTTGGAAACTGATGCGCCACCCCGCTGCCAATCCACAGAAAGGAGCCATTTGTGAACTGAAATTGGTACAGCCGAATCATATAGTAAAGCAAGTACATGACGGGCAGCTGTATCAGCAGCGGCAGACAGCCTGCCGCCGGGTTGACCCCGTGTTCCTTGTAAAGCTCCATCATCTTCCGGCCCAGCAGCTCTTTGTCGTTCTTGTGCTTGGCCTGAAGTCCCTGGATCAGCGGCTGCAGCTTTTGCATCTCCTTCATCGAGCCATACTGCTTGTTTGACAGCGGCGTCAGAAGCAGCTTGACGAGAATGGATATCAGCAGAATTGCAAAGAAATAGGAATACGACTGGCGTCCCGTCAGTGAGACCAAGCTGTCCATGACGCGGTAAAGCACTGCACCAACATTATGAAACGGCGGTGCCGGTGGCGGAGCAAAACTGCGGTTCCACTGGTCCAGCTCACTCCCGACCCGCTTGATTTCCGGCAGGACAGCGGCGTCGTCTGTGAACGTGTTATGCAGAGTCTGCAGCGACTGGATCGCGGCATTCTTATCTTGAAGAATATACTCCTGCAAGTGTGCCTGCTGCCGAAGTGACTCGCGGGCGTAAACCGTATGGCCGTATTTCTTACTCTTGACGACCGCTTCGAGCTGGGCAACCGCCTGGTAAGCCCGATTGTGTGCTGTATCCCGCTGACCCGCCGCTTTCGCTGATGCCGACTCGGCCGTCAGCCGCTGGGCCACAGCGTATGCGGGAGGCGTGTCTGGCGTATTCAGCGCCTGTGCCTGAACCGTCGTAATACAAAAGGTTAAAGTCGCCGCGCAGATCAAAAAACGAGAGGCAGCGAGGTAATTCTTCATTCAATCTCCCAGAATCAAAAAACTTATTTTACTGGGTCATCGCCGCCCCGATGAAACGGGTGACAGCGGCTCAGACGCGCCAGAGCAAGGCAAGTGCCACGAATCGCCCCGTATCGCTCCACCGCCTGCGCCGCATACTCCGAGCAGGTCGGGTTGAAACGACAGGAAGATGGGGTCCACCGTGAGATGTACCGCTGATACATACGGATCGCGGCGATCAAAACGTGCCGCATCAGATTCCTGCCTGCCGCATCAGATCGGCAACTTCCAGCGAAAGATCGGCATAACAGAGGTCTGTCGAGGCCGTACGTGCCACGAACAGTCCGTCAAACGAACGATTCGCCGCTGGCAGCACCTGGTTCCGGCAGATCTCCCGCAAACGCCGCTTCAGGCGGTTGCGGTCATGGGCACGCTTTGCGATTTTTTTGCTGATAACGAACCCCAGCCGTGAGACGGAGGCTTCGCGCGGCATTCGAAACCGAACATAAAATGCCAGGTGCGGCGAAGCCCACGACTGACGCCTCTTATAGACGCTCTGAAAGTCGCGGCTGCGCTTCAAACGGGACGGACGCGGCAGCATACCCGCCTACTTGTTGACGGTGATGCGGACGGTATGGGTCACACACAGTTTATAGCGGCCTTTGGCGCGGCGGCGCTTCAAAACGTTGCGGCCGTCGGCAGTGCTCATACGCTCGCGAAAGCCATGCGTCTTCATTTTATGCCGAACATTCGGTTGATACGGTCGTTTCATAGATCAGTTTCCTCTGGTGAGCGTTATGGGTTTGATTTCAATGCAAAGACAAAGAGAGACAGATTGTAGCACATAACCGTCTGGTTTCGCAACATGTTTTTCTCCCCGCTTTGCTTGACACAGGCGGTCAGGCGTGATATACTAACCCCATTCCACTTTACAAACACAATAGTCACCGGACTTCCCAGGAGCATTCACCTTATGGCGGGCTGGAAATTACGCAAAGATAAAGCATCGGGCGAGACGTCAGGCGAAGAAGCGATCACGGAAGCAAAACCGGTCTCGGAAGCCATTTCCACTGGCGAAGAAACCCCGGCTGAGTTGCAGTGGGAAGCACCCGCGGAAGACTGGATTGCCCCTGGCGATCCCGTCATAGTCGCTCCTCCAATCCTCTCTAAACCGGAACATAAGGCTGAGCCGGAACTAGAAGCGGTCGATACGGCGGACACTGTCCCACACATCGAGGCTGTCCCACATTTTGAGGACGATTTACTCCCAATTTCGGAAGTCAACGCTCCCCCAGTCGCGCCGATTGCCCCGCCGACGCTCATATTCCCGACAGCTCCTCCCACGGTACCCGGATTCACAGACGTGACCCTGCGGATGGATTCCAGTGAGCTGGCCTCGGCCATTCCTTCGCCGTCAGGCTTCAGCATCCCTCCAGTTTCTCCTTTCCTGGTGATACTGCCGAAGGAAGAAATCATCGAAACGCCGCATACGCTTCAAGTACGGATCGGGCGTCTCTCCGCGACTTATGAGATCTCCAAAGAGGTCATGGTGATTGGCCGGCCAGACAGTGATCTGCATTTTTACCCAGATATCGAAATCGAGCTGGATGATGCCGTCTCGCGCCGCCATGCCGAGATCCTGCGGCATGAGAAAGACTATTATCTGATAGATGCCGGCAGCACCAATGGAACTCTCCTCAACGGCGAAATGCTGAAGCCGCACGAAGAGAAACTTCTTGCCCATGGCGACCGAATTCGCGTTGGGGAGCGCACGGAGATTATCTTCGAGTGACACCAAAAGCCGACAGCCGGGTTGTCACCTTGAACGTGGCCAATGTCACCACAGAGCCGGACTCGTCCGCTGCGCTGGCGACTCAGGCCCTCCTCGGCTCTTTAGTCACTGCCGGAGCGACAAGCTCCGGCTTCACACAGATCATTACGGAAGATCGCTACACCGGATGGATCGATACCGCCCTGCTTGCCACGCCGCAGGATACGTCGGATTATCTCCAAACTACGATCGCCACGCTTTTCGCGGAAGTGTACAGCAGTGCCGACGCGCACTCTGAGATCCTCACCAAGCTGGTTGTTGGAACGCAAATCGCCATCGCCCGCCGTCCCGAAATCGGCGACTGGGTCCCCCTTCTTCTTCCTGTCGCAGGCGGGAACAGCAAGGTCGGCTACGTCCACCGCGTCTCGCTCAGCGTCACCCACACACCCGCTTCGGAAAATCTCACTCAGGCACTCGGTACCGATCTGCCCCGGCAAGTCATCGTTACGGCTCTCGGGCGACTGGCGGCGGACACTGCGAAGCGACTGATCGGCACGCCCTATCTCTGGGGCGGCTGCTCTCCTTTTGGGATCGACTGCTCCGGCCTGACCCAGCTTGCCTACAAGCTGAGCGGAATTCAGCTTCTGCGCGATGCCCATCAGCAGCTGAGTGATCGGCGATTCGAGCGTGTGGAAGAAGGCTTGGCACTGTCGGATGCAGCACTGGAAGATGGCGACCTGGTTGTTTTCAGCCGCCGGGAAGATAAGCAGCCGACACATATCGGCCTGGCTCTTGGGGACGGCCGGTTTGTCCATGCACGCGGCGGCCTGGGCACCCGAATCGACTCGTGCGACTTGCCCGAATACAACCAGACCTATCTCGGTGCCATTCGGCTTTCAGCGAACTCCGAGTTTTCGGTCGAGGAAGCGTAACCAGGGGGTGTTTTCGATCGCGCGCGAGAGTGAGTAGCGCTCGCACCAGATATGAAAGAGTACCAGCACTATCACCAGGGCAATCTGCCAGCCCAATGGCAAGTAAATCGCCCCGGCCACCCCCAGCACCGCTCCAAAGGCGTTTGAGCCAGTATCCCCCAGCATCACAGCCCCGCCCGAGTCGAGTGGAAGTAAGATCAAAGCAAAAGCCACCGCCGCCCAGAGCAGCAGGCCGCTGAGGAGCGAATGCTGCCCGAGCAGCAGGAAGAATATCACGCCCACGCCGACAAAGAAGCCAAAGAGGCAGCGGCCAGGCCGCAGGTCCAGCAGGTTAAGTGTATTGGCGGAGAGTGCGATCAAGAGTGCCGCAACCAGAGCATATCCCCAGTGGTGCGGCAGAGTGATCAAGACCCCTGCGGTCAGGCTAAGCACCCCACCCCCGAGGGCTTTGGCCGCCCCGGTAGTTAGTTTCCGCTTTGCAAGCATCCGGAAATGTCCGCGAAAGCCGCCAACACTGCGGTCCCCCCCCAAATCGTCCAGCAGGCCCAGCCCACCAAATCCCAGTGTCACCAGAAAGTAGACGGCCGCCAGGCTGGAGTGAATTCCCTGGATCAGCCACTCCGATGCGTAAAAAAACTCGCCCCCCAGCACGAATGCCAGCCCCGTTGCCACCGGGATACGCTTCCCTTGAAAATTCAGCCGGTACAAAGCGAAGCGGTTGACAAACCAGGCGGTCCCGCCAAAACCAAACGCAAGAGCGAGAAGCAGCAGTAAATATTCAGGCCAGGTCATAGATTTATTGAGCAGGTCATAAAATTAAGGAGGAGGCCAGAGAGTCAAGAAGCAGGCCATAAAATTATGAGGAAAGGCAAGAGCCACGGATTGGAAATCCGACGCTGGAAAAAGCCCGGCGTCCAGGGGACGCCTGAAAGAATCAGAGCGGCCACACGTGACACTCTAAACGTCGCCTCGACGGTGGGCACTTCTTAGCCTCGGATTTCCAATCCGTGGCTCTTTTCGTCTTCGTCTGTTCGTCTTCGTGTGCAGGCTAGGGCCTCACTTACTCATCGCCAGAGGCACAAACGTCCGGGCACCGATACTGACTGCCTGGGCAATACGCTCGGCGACCTCCCGAAATACTTTGGCATAGGGGCCATTCGGGCTGGCGACGACTGAGGGCGTACCCTCATCGGCTTCCGAACCGATTTCCAGGGCCAGCGGAATGGCCCCGAAGAACGGTACGTCCAAAGCCTCCGCCGCCTGCTGACCACCACCATGCGAGAACACATGGTGCCGGGAATTGCAGGTCGGACAGAGAAAGTAGGACATGTTCTCGACAATGCCCAGTATCGGCACTTCCAAACGACGGAACATGGCGACCGCTTTCACGGCAACAGCCGCGGCGAGATCCTGCGGCGTCATAATCACCACCGCCCCGGAGAGCGGGATCGCCTGGGCCAGCGTCAGCTGAGCGTCACCGGTGCCCGGCGGCAGATCGACGATCAGATAGTCGATCTCGCCCCATTCAACATCCCGCAGGAACTGCTGCACAGCCTTTGCGACCATCGGCCCGCGCCAGATCACCGCCGAACCGCCCGGCTGCAAAAAGCCCATCGAGATGATCTTGACGCCGTATTGCTCGATCGGAAGCATCTTTTCTTTTTTTTCATCTACTTCAGGTCGCCGGTCTTCGACCCCCATAATAATCGGGATGGAAGGCCCGTAAATGTCGGCGTCCATCAGTCCGACTTTCGCCCCCATCTGGGCCAGGGCGCAGGCGATATTTGCCGAGACCGTGCTCTTGCCGACCCCGCCTTTGCCCGACGCGATCGCGATAATATTCTTCACGCCCGGCAGTGCCTGCTGCGTGGGAATCCCTTTGCCGGTATTCGCACGAACCACCGCCGTCATTTCGATCTGAATTTCGCTGACCCCGGGAATCGTTCCGACTTCCTCCCGGCACATCCGCTCGATTTCTTCCTTCAGCGGGCAGGCCGGCGTCGTCAGCTCTACGGTGAATGCCACGACCGTGCCGGTCACGACAACATTTTTGATCATGCCAAGTGTGACGAGGTCTTTATGGAAATCCGGGTCAATGACGCGCTTCAGAGCAGTCAAAACCTGTTCGTTTGTAATAAGTAAGTCGTTAGTTGCGCTCATGGGGTGGTATAATCCTTAAGAAGATTGTACCCGAAAGGCCGTCAAACGATGTCATTTCTTAGCCGTTTCTCGAAGGGACGCACCGCTGCGTCCGCGGAGCCGGGCAGCGGCCCGGCCCAGACCCAGTGGCACTCCGTATTGGTTCCTGCCGTTGACCAGCCCTTTTCCACGCGCTGCCTGGAAGTCGCCTTCCGGCTTGCTCAGAGAAGCAATGCCCGAGTCCAGCTTGCCTACTTTATCGAAGTTCCGCGTATCCTGTCGTTGAGCGCAGATATGCCGGATGCCGAGGAAGTCGCCGCCAGTTCACTGAATGTCGCCGAGCGAACCGCGATCCCCTACAAAATCCAGGTGCAGTCCGTGATCCATCGCACCCGCAGTGCGCAGGATCGGATCCTCTCGCTGATTCCCGAAGAAAATATCGATTTGCTGGTTCTGGGCGCACGGCCGGATCGGCAGCGCGGCCTTCCCCGAGAGATGGCACGCGAGCTATTTCTTGCCGCCCCCTGCGAGGTCATCGTGGACTTCATCGCTAACGAGCGCTAACTTGAGGACAGCCCTATGACTCCAGACTTTCTCTTCGGTGTCAGCCAGTTCACCACCAACCCCTGGACTTTCGAGCAGGATGTCGAGGTATATGCCAGGCTGGGCGTCCAGGCCATCGAAGTCTGTGAGTTTAAGCTCTCCGCCGACACGTGGCAGCAGCAGATGGCCCTTCCGGCAGCCCATGGCCTCGCGATCACCAGTATCCAGCCCGTCGTTCGGACACTTTTCCCAAGTCTGTCTCAACCCGTGCCGCAAGACATCGAAGCGCGGATGGCCCGCTTCCGCCACAGCATCGAACGGCTGGCCCCCTTTGCCCCCGGAACCTCGTTCGTTACCAACACCGGCATCGCCCCGAACGGCAGCATAGAGGAAGTAGTAGAAACTGCTGTGCGCGAATATCGCCAGCTGGCCGACTTTGCCGCCGAGCACAACGCGCGAATTGCCCTGGAACCCCTGAATGCATCGATCGCAAATATTGAATCCGCGATCTGGACTGTGGGGCAGGCGATGGGGATCATCGAAACCGTTGACCGGGACAACTTCGGCCTCTGTCTCGACTGCTGGAACGTCTGGCAAAACGCCGACCTGGACGCTGCCATCCGCCGTTCCGGCCCTAAAATCTTCGTCGTCCAGATCAGCGACTGGCGTACCCCCCGATCATTTCTGGACCGCCTCATTCCCGGCGATGGCG
>JANXMY010000035.1 GCA_025354405.1 Armatimonadota bacterium | reverse complement strand
TCTGCGGGTGTCATTCCCCGGTGCTTGCACCGTTACCGGTTTTGGCATACTCGGCTCTTTCAGGAGCCGAGACTCTGTAGGGTCGGCTCTCAGGCCGACAATCCTGTAGATACCCCGCAGCTTGCTGCGCGAGAGTTTTCGTTGGTCGGCGTGTCTATATCGAGTATGATGGTACAGCTCGGTCAGGGCCAAGCAGGTCAGGGCCACATGCCTCACGGCTAAGAGCTAATGATCCACAAGGTCTTATAATCTTGAAAGAATTCAACGGAGGGGGGTTGACTCGAAGTGTTAATGGTGGTACTGAAAGCGGAACACCACCAATGGTTGATGCATCAGGTGACCAGGATAACGAGTAAAAAATGAGAGTCACACAGTTAAGGACAAATTGAAACGGGTTTTTTCTCCTTGCTCTTGGTAACTTATTGCACGATTCATAACCCTAAGATTAAGACATATGAAGACACTCCTAAATGGCTATTACGCTCCGATTACGTTTTCATGGGGATTTTTGGACGCCCCAATCGCAAGAGTTGAAGAGGCAATAGTTAAATGGAATATATCGCTCAACCGCAAAACAAATATGCATTCCGCTGTTAGTAATTTGTCAAATGCACTTAATCGTTTGGACCCGCTCGAAACACCATGGACGAAAGAACTTTTAATTTGCACGGAGTCTTCTTGGACAGCTTATTTCAACAATCAGAGCATTGGCGGAGATCCTTTCCCGCCAGTGAGTTACCTGAGCAAACTTATCGGTTGCCGAAGTTTAATTGTTTCTTCATGCCCAGACGGCTCATCTGCGTTTTGGTTAACCGGTGCTAAACAAACAGATTTTCTGAATGTCGAGAGGGCTGTGTTAGCGTTGAATGATGGAGGCTCACGGTGGCGGTTCTCTGAGAGGGGGTTGCCGCTACCTTTTGAAGAAACTGAGCGCTATACTCGCAGGAAAATTAAAGAGCGGCTTGATGACGAGATGCTTGAGCGCTATTTCGCCGTGTTTGGTATTCGCTTATTTGACGACGATTTCTACGATGGTCGTCACACGCTCATAACGATGAAACAACAAGGACATCAATATACTCGCATTTCATTGGATGCTTATCGTAAAGGTTTATCTCCTGAACACTCGTGAAGTTTGCCAGGCAAAATAACAAGCGCAACATATTACAAATTCTTTGAAGTACCTTCACCTTAGTACCTTCTTCTGTGAGCGGGTTTGTACCTTGACAACCGAGTGCGCTGCCGCCTTTTCGCGAGGCGGGAGACTCTCCACTATATTGAAACCCTATCGCTAGATGGCGACGACCTGGTATTGCCACGGTCACGACGACTTACGCCTACTACCCGGTGCCCGACTTCCGGCAGGGACAGTTGCAGTCCGTCATGACCACCAGCGGGGGCGTGAGCCGGACGATCAGCTACGATTATGACGTTCTGGGCAACAAGCGCAGCATGATCACGCCGGGGGCCAAGACGGTCCTGTACGGCTACGACTCGCTGAGCCGCCTGAGCACCGTGACGCACCCGGATGGGGCGGTGACGACGTTCGGCTACGACAAAGTAGGCAACCGGCAGAGCGTCACCCGCGCGACTTCCACGGGAACGGTGTTCAGCACGACGGCTTACACTTACGACCCGCTGAACCGGCTGACGGACATCGTGAACCGCGACGGCAACAACGCGATTGTCTCGTCCTACCACTACCAGCTACGGGCCGACGGCAAGCGTCTTTCGGTGACGGACGGCACGGGGACTACGACCTATTCCTACGACGATCAAGTCAAGCTGACGCTGGAAGCGGGGCCGTACGCCACCATTGCCTACGCTTACGATAATGTGGGAAATCGGCTCACCCGCATGGTCACGAGTGCGGCGACGGGCAGCGGCACCACGCTGGTCAACGGGGTCACCAACACGGCCTACGATGCCAACGACCGCATCATCGGCCACACCTACGATGCCAACGGCAGCGAAACGACGGTCAACGGGCAGACGGCAAGCTACGACTTCGAGAACCACCTCGTGAGTTTGGGCAGCGCGGCGAACTACGTGTATGACGCGGACGGTAACCGCTATTCAGTGGCAAGCGCAGGTACGACGACCAGCTATGTAGTGGATACAAGTCTGCCCTACGCTTCGGTGGTAGAGGAGTACAGCAGCGCCACACCGTCTGCCCGGTATGACTACGGCGACGACCTGGTGCGGATGGACCGGGGCGGCATCTACTACTATCTCTACGATGGCCTCGGTAGTACCCGGCAGCTTGTAAACACAAGTGGGGGTGTGACCGACAGCTACGGGTACTCGGCGTTTGGGGAGATGGCGTCGCACACGGGGAGTACGGTCAATCCGTTCCTGTTCAATGCCCAGCAGTTTGATGGGGCGAGTGGAAACTACTTCCTGCGGGCCAGGTACTACGACCAGAGCGCAGGGCGGTTTATTTCACAGGACCCGTTTGGTGGAAGTGATGGTGATCCCATAAGCTTGCATCGATACTTGTATGCTGGCAATGATCCGGTTGATATGGTCGATCCCGGCGGTCAAGACGAGACCTTGTTTGGTGTTTCGATGTCGACGGCAGTTTATAGCAGTCTTATTGGCGGCACATTTAGCGCGGCTTTTGGTGCGTGGGATACTGCGCTAAATGGAGGTAGCAGCGTTGACGTTCTAAAGTCGACAGCCATAGGTTTCGCTCTCGGAGCAGCTCTAGGTTATGGGTCCACAGTACAAGTGCTTTCAGCGGCCTCGCGGCTGATAGGGATCGGCTTCGCGATCTCCGGAGCGGCAGGTTCTTACAAAGCATATCAGCAAGGTAACACAGTACTAGCCATTTATCGTGGCATGGCTTCCACTTTAGGCTTCACCGGAAGTGCGGGGATAATTCGGTCATTCCTTGATGACCAGACACAGGTGGTACCACGAACAGCCAATGATGCTGCTCTTGGCCCGAACGCAGTACCTCAACAAGCCAATGGTGGCGCAGGCGGACGCCAAGTAAATCCAGTTCAACTTGCAGAGTTTAACAGAGACCTTGCTGCTGCACAGGCTCAAAGAGCTACCGACATCCGTACGGATCAGCCTCAAGTAAATGCCAACGGTAATCTCGTTGGGAATAACAGACCTGATTTGCAATACACCTTGAATCTCTGCGGGTGTCATTCCCCGGTGCTTGCACCGTTACCGGTTTTGGCATACTCGGCTCTTTCAGGAGCCGAGACTCTGTAGGGTCGGCTCTCGGGCCGACAATCCTGTAGATACCCCGCAGCTTGCTGCGCGAGAGTTTTCATTAGGCAGGACGCTGTTTCGAGGGGGGAATCCTGCATTGCGCGAGAGGTCATTGATGTGACGGCAGGCTCTTTGATCCCACCGCGCAGCAGA
>JANXMY010000031.1 GCA_025354405.1 Armatimonadota bacterium | reverse complement strand
ACGTTTTTCCGCGTGTCCGTCTGTCCACTTGGCCAGTGTACCGTGAGCGTGTCAACTTTCTCCGCACTCCCCAGACCAAAATGTACGCGTCGGTCCGAAGCCGACAGATAGGAGCCGTCCGTATGGCACAGGCGCAGTAGGTTGCGACTGCCCATTTTGGCGGTCACGGTCGCACCCAGGCCGTCACGGTTACTTTTCGTGCCGGTTAGCTTCACTTCCAGCCAGTGGCCCGATCCGGCGGCGTCATTATGCAGGAGCAGCGGCCCGCCTTCGCTGTCCACCACCAGAACATCCATTTTGCCGTCGTTATCATAGTCCACGGCCGACCAGTGGCCGCGCAAAATTCGGCCCTGCGGTCGCTGTCATATTGTTTGTCAAGCGTTTTTGAAAAGCGTCGTTTTGCCCTCCGGCGGGTAACATATCTCTATGAGTGCAATTATCCAGGATCCGGCCTTTGTCGCCGGGTCGGAATTCAGTTTGAGGGGGGAACATCCCGGGGCCATTGCGGCGTTTGAAGCCGCGATGGCCCGATTTCCCGAAGACGCGGAAGGACCGTTCCAATTAGGCCTGGCGTGGCAGCGGCGGGCGGAGGGGATACTGCCGCCTGCGCTGCGCGAGAAAGGTATTGGGACGGGGCTGGGCGATCTGGCGGCCTCCGCACTGGGGCTGGGGGTCGTGGCGGCGTCCAAAGCCCTGGGGCAGACGGACTGGATCGTGCAGTACCGGGAGGCATTTCGACAGTCCGCTCTGCAGTTCGAAGCGGCGATCTTACTAAATCCTCAGGACCCTCGCTTTTTTCATGCGCTGGCTCTCTCCCGTCGATATCTCGGTCAAACCGAAGCGGCGGCAGAGGCCGCGCGGGCCGCCGCTGCTCTGTCGCCGGGTGAGGGAATCTACCGGGAGCGGGCCAAGGCGTTCGATCAGGCGGCCAGCCGGGAGAGCGGAGCGAAGGAAGCGAAGAATCCGGCCCCGGCCGGTGTCACCTGGAACGACGTGATTTTGCCGGAACGGACCAAGCGTGAGCTGAAGCAGATGCAGCTTCTGCTTGAAAACCCGAGCCTTTCGCGTGATTTGGGCATCGAGCCGCCCACCGGTCTCCTGCTCTATGGGCCGCCGGGGACGGGGAAGACGACCATCGCGCGGGTGCTGGCCCATGAGTCGCACTGCCAGTTTCTCGCGACCAGTCCGGCCGAGATCAATTCCATGTGGCTGGGGGAAAGCGAGAAAGCGGTTAAGCGGCTCTTTGATGAGGCCCGCGCCAAAGCCCCGGCTATTGTCTTTCTGGATGAGATAGACGCGCTGCTGCCCTCACGCTCGGGAGGTGTCAACCAGTACAGCGACAAAGTAGTCAACCAGTTCCTGCACGAAATGGATGGGCTGATTAAAAATCGGCGCATCTTTGTGGTCGGTGCGACAAATCGACGGGATATGCTGGATTCGGCCCTTTTGCGCGGCGGGCGGCTCTCCCGCGAGATCGAAATTCCGCTGCCGGATGAACCCGCGCGTCGTCAGCTCTTCGCCCTGGCGTCGGGCAATGCGAAGCTGGCACAGGACATCGATCTGGACGAAATGGCCCGCCGAACCGAAGGCTTTTCCGGAGCAAACATCAAGGCGGTCGTCAACGAAGCAGGTCTGCAGGCACTGATCCGGCTGTCCGAGGCTCCTCGCGATACGCCTCGGGTGCTGACTAGGGAGGATTTCGAAGAGGCCCTCGCTAACTTCACCCTGCCCGTGGAAGAGAAAGCTGATCCGTGGAAGATGTTCGGGTCATAGGAGCCATGCTCGTAATTTGCCCAAGCTGACACATTACCTGCGACGCCCCAAACGGTGGCTGCGCCGATCGCGCTGGATGCTGACCGAAACCCGGGCCGACCTGGGGCTCGATAACCCAGAACATAAGGCTCCGGCATGGCTTTGGGATAATCCCTTTCTCCTCAAGACAAGCCGCGTCGAGATGCGCCGCTTTGGGATCAGTCTGCGGCTGGGCCTGGCCGTACTGGTCCTGTCTGCACTGCTGCTCGGAGGGTTTTGGCTTCTGGGCGCTTTTCCGGGGGCGCTTCTCCGTCCGCTTCCGTTTCTCCCCGGTGGGTCATTCCTCTCGTTCCTGTTCGTTGTTCTCTCGTTCGCCCATGTGCTCTTGATCTCTAATGCCCGCACCGCTCAGGCAGTTGCACTGGGGGATGAGGCGCGGCGCGGGACATTGTCTGACCTGCTTTTGACGCCCCTCCGAAGGGCGGAAATGCTGCTGGCAATGGGAATTGGTCCAGCACGAGGGGGGGTACTGGTGGCGCTCGTGGGCCTGCCGATCTACCTAATTTTGGCACAGCTCGGCGGAGTCTCCTGGGAAGAAATCGCGGCTCTGTACGTTCTGCTCGCCCTGCTTTCTTACTCCCCGCCGAGCTATGTCCTGCCCGCGCTTTCGGGGGCGGCGGCGACGCCGGACAACCCGCTGACGGTGCAGTCGCAGCAGCTCTTTGGCCGAAAGCCGGTGCCGCGAACCGGAGTTTTCTCAGCCTCGTGGGTCTGGACTCTTCTCTTCCTGCTCTTCTTCAGTCAAGGCTTTGCGTTTTTGGGGGGAAACTGGCTGACCCACCTTCTGCAGGCACTGCATGTCGACCTGCCGAGCGGTCCGATTGGCCGAATCTTCGGCCGGATCATGCTGTTCTTTTCGTGGCCGTATTATGTCACTCAGATTTTTGGCGCAAAGCTGATCTTCTTTCATCTCACGCTTTCCCCGCTGTTCTTGTTGCTGCCGCTGGCTGCACTGCACTGGACTGCTTCCGCGCTCACCTCTGCGTCGGCACTGGCCGCAGGAAGTGTGGAGGAGATGCGCCGCCTGCCACTTTACTCGCGGGCGCAGACAATCTCCCGCTGGACGGCGCGGGCGGCGTGTCTAGCGGCGATCGGTTTGCTCTGGAAGGCCTGGGTGGAAAGTGGCGACACGGCGTCACTTGCGGGCATCGGGTCGGCCTGGGATGCGGCAGGCCTGCTGCTGCTGCTCGGAGGCGTCAGTCTGTACAGCGTCCTCAACTGCGCACTGCTGCTGCCGCTGCGTAAAAAAGAGGGGAAGGTACTTCGGCCCTGCCTGCCGACTTTAAAGCGCGGGATCAGGCGAAGTCTGCGGCCCCTGATCGCGGCCGGAGTGCTGTTTCTGCTGGCCTGCACTCTGGGCGGGCTGTCGCCCTTTGTGCGGCCAGTCGCCGTGGTCGCCGGACGCCTGCTGCTGGTCGGGCTTAGTGGGGTGATCTGGGCTATCGGTTTGCGGCGGCTTTTGCCCAGACCAGGCTCAGAGCGACTGATCTCGCGGTCTCTGCTTTACGGCCTGCCGATTGCGGCCCTCTCTCTGCCGATTCCCGGCCTGTGGAACCTGGCCGCACTGAGCCCGGTGTCGGCCTGGCTCTCGCTGTTCCCGGATGGCCCCGCACTACTCTCCCGCTTTCCCTTCTGGACTCTCGGGCCGCTGCCACCGTTTGAATTTTGCATCGCCGGGTCGGCGGCGACCGGTCTGCTGCTGGCCGCCCTGCCCGCGCTGCTTCTGCGCCGGGCCCCTGCTTCGCCGCCAGTCTCCATTACAGTCACGCCGCCGGTCAAAGAGCGCAACAGTGCCTGGACCGCCGCGCTGATGGCATGGGTAACGGCCCGGACGGATAACCCACTCTTTACGCAGGAACTTCGGGCACGGACCCGGTCCGGAAACTGGGCGGATGCTCGGATTTATGTGCCGATAGTCTTTGCAGCATCCATTGCCCTGGGTCTGACATATCCCACCGTTGTGGAGAACGTTATCCCCTTCCATTTGCTACAGACGAGTTCACTTTGGGCAAATCTGGCGATGATTCTGCTGCTCCTGCAATGCTATACGCTCTTGTTTCGCGGGCAGACACTAGGAGAGTCACTGATTGTCCGGGATCGGCAGCGGGGCATCTGGGGCTTCATCCTGCTGACACCGCTGACGGCTCGGCAAATCTTCTGGGGCAAGATATTCGGGCAGACCTCTGGGGTCAGCGCAGCCTGGCTTGCTTGTTCCCTATTTAGCTTTATTCTGTACGGACTGGCTGCCCCGGAGGTGGGAGTCTGGACGGCTTTTGCAGCCTGGCTGACCGGGCAGGTTTTCGTCGCCGCCCTCTTTAGTCTGGGGCTCAGCCTGGGGGCCGCGATATCGACATTCCCCGTGTTTATGAAGGGGCTGCGCGGTACTTCCTTTCTGCTGTTCGTCTGCGCGATCGGCGGGGGAATTCTCTTGACGCTGCGCGTTCTTCCCGAGTATTCCCTGCAAGTACGGCTGGGACTTGGAAGTGTTTATGCCATCGTATTGACGATTCCCGCGTTTCTATTTGCTGAATGGCGGGTTGCTGCCCTGCGAAAGCAGGATATTGCGTTCGGGGACGGAGCGGAGTAGCGCCTAGGACATTCTTCGCACGCCCGTAGGGGCGAGGGCAAGCCCCGCTCCTACGGGGTGAGTGCTATCCGAATGCCGCGTTTAAATGGAAAGCGGCTCAGGAGAAATCTCCTGAGCCGCTTTTGTCTTGCTGATTGCAACTCGCGCTTATTCGCTCTTGAACTCGGCGTCGATCACGTCGTCCGCAGGCTTTTTGGCCTCTTCGGTGCCGGCGTGTCCCTCTTCGGTGTGAACGCCATTTGCGGCAGCTTCGTTGGCGTCGGCCTGCTTATACAGGATTTCCGACAGCTTGTACGAGGCTTGCTGCAGCTCCTCGGTCGCGGTCTTAATCTGCTCCGTGTCATCAGTTTCCAGGGCAGTTTTGACCTTCGCCATTGCGGCCTCGACGGTCTCTTTCTCTTCGGCTGGCAGCTTATCTCCCAGGTCCTTGATCAGCCGTTCGGTCGAATAGAGCAGCTGGTCGGCCTGGTTCTTCGTCTCGGCCTTCTCGCGGAGGGCGGCATCTTCGGTGGCATGCGCTTCGGCCTCGCGGATCATCCGCTCGACGTCGCCCTTATCCAGTGATCCGGCCCCGGAGATCGTGATCCGCTGCTCTTTGCTGGTCGCGCGGTCCTTCGCGGAGACGTTGACAATACCGTTGGCGTCAATGTCGAAGGTGACTTCCACTTGCGGAACGCCGCGCGGTGAGGGCGGAATACCCGTCAGCTGGAAGCGGCCCAGCAGTTTGTTTTGCGATGCCGTGCTGCGCTCGCCCTGGTAGACAACCACGTCCACCGCCGTCTGTCCGTCCGCCGCGGTGGAGAACGTTTCCGACTTGCGAGTTGGGATCGTCGTATTGCGATCAATCAGCTTGGTGAAGATGTCGCCCAGGGTCTGGATTCCCAGCGAGAGCGGGGTGACGTCCAGCAAAACGACGTCCTTGACTTCGCCGCCGAGCACACCGGCCTGGATCGCGGCGCCGACGGCCACAACTTCATCCGGATTGACGCTGCGGTTCGGCTCTTTGCCGCCGCCGAGCGCTTTGACCAGGTCCTGCACGGCGGGAATACGAGTGGAGCCGCCGACCAGAATGATCTCGTCCACATCCTTCGCTTCGATCCCGGCATCGGCCAGTGCCCGCTTGAAGGGCTCTTCCGTCCGCTTCACGAGGTCTCGGGTCAGCTCGTCGAACTTGGCGCGTGACAGCGCGACGTCGAGGTGCTTCGGCCCATCGGCATCGGCGGTGATAAACGGCAGGTTAATAGTCGTCTGCACCACTGCGGACAGCTCGACTTTAGCCTTTTCCGCCGCTTCGCGCAGCCGCTGCATGGCCTGCTTGTCCTTGCGCAGGTCGATTCCCTGGTCCTTCTTGAACTCGTCCGCGACATACTCGACCACTTTCTGGTCGAAATCGTCGCCGCCGAGGTGCGTATCGCCCGCCGTGGAACGGACCTCGAATACGCCGTCGCCGACATCCAGCACGGAGACATCAAAAGTACCGCCGCCGAGGTCGTAGACAAGAATCGTTTCGTTTTTCTTGCGATCCAGGCCATACGCCAGCGAGGCTGCCGTCGGCTCGTTGATGATCCGTAGCACTTCCAGGCCGGCAATCTTCCCAGCATCTTTGGTGGCGGTGCGCTGGGCATCGTTGAAGTACGCTGGGACTGTAATAACCGCCTTGTCGACTTTTTCGCCTAAATAAGCTTCGGCATCAGCCTTAAGCTTCTGCAGGATCATGGCCGAAATCTGCTCCGGTGTATAGGAAGTGCCGTCGATGGTGACTTTGTCCGACGTTCCCATCTTTCGCTTAATGGAGATGATGGTCCGATCGGGGTTGACGACCGCCTGCCGTTTGGCGGCACTGCCGACGAGCCGTTCGCCGGTCTTGGTAAATCCGACAATAGACGGTGTCGTCCGCGCCCCTTCGGCGTTTGCGATGACGGTTGGCTCTCCGCCTTCGAGGACGGCGACACACGAATTGGTGGTTCCGAGGTCAATACCTACTGTTCTGCCCATATGTATTATAGTCTCCCTGTGATGATTTCTTGTTCAAAAACTTGCGACGGCTTATTATATCACTTGAGCGCGTCACTGTCAAGGTTCTTAACAAAACATCTACAGGTATTGTTCCCGGATTTGGGAAGATTGTAACAGGAAGTTTTCAAAGAAGTACCCACCTTGTAACCTACTGCTTCCTACAGCCGGGAGTTTTAACTGCTTCTGCTATTCCAAGCGTTTACGGCAAACTTCGGCTGGGTATTTTGAGGTGACAAAGGAGACTACTCAAATGCCAGATAAAGATGTGATTGCAGGGAAGGTTAAGCAGGTCGAAGGTAAGGCGCAGGACGCGGTTGGGGATATTACCGGCAATACGGACGACGATGTGGCCGGCAAGGCCAAACAGGTCGAAGGCAAAGTTCAGGAAGAATTTGGCAAGGCCAAAGATGCCCTGCGTGCCGCACTGGACAAATAAGCAGCGAATTCAAAGAGATCCAGCAAAAATCGACCGGACAGAGTGTCCGGTCGATTTTTGCTGGCACAATTCCGGTGTTGTGCTATACTTGAGTATGCATCAGGGGCAACAATCCTCTGATTGAAATAATCTTCCAGATGAAGAAGAGGAGACAGGGCATGAGTTTAGCGAAAGATTTTCGGGAGTTTGTACTGCGGGGCAATGTTATCGATCTGGCCGTCGGCGTCATCATCGGTGCGGCCTTCAGCGGCATTGTCGGTGCACTTGTCAAAGATATCATCACGCCATTTGTCGGCATGTTTGGGAAAGTAGACCTGAGCGGCTTCAACATGATCATACATGGGGCGAAGTTTGGCTTTGGCGATTTTCTGAACTCGGTCGTCAGCTTCTTGATTCAGGCGTTTGTCGTATTCTTCTTTATCGTCAAGCCCGTCAACCACCTGATGTCTCTCCGGAAAACCGACACCGCCGCCGACCCGATCACACGTGAGTGCCCATTCTGCCTCAGCAGTGTGCCTCTCGCTGCCTCCCGCTGCGCGTTCTGCACGTCTGAGCTGACGCCGGCTTAGAAGCGAGAGAACGGCAGAATAATCGAGTAGGACGAGTACGTTCGAGTGGTTGAAAACCACTCGCTAGGTGAGGTGTCCTTCGGACATCAGATTCGTATTCCTCTCCTACACCCGGAGGGTGCCTCACCTAGCGAGTGACTTTCAGTCACTCGCAGCAGGTCGCATCGAGACAGGTCGAGTCAGACCGTGCCAGTACAAGTCAGTACAAGTCAGCACGAGGCAGTACGAGCCGGTGCGAGTGGTTTTCAACCACTCGCCTTTGTCTGCACGACATGCCAGCGCACGCCGGCCGTCGCACTGGGCGATTCCTGGGTCAAGTTACCCATTTTGTCCATACTCAGGGCCAGTCCGCTGTTTTTGTTGAGAAAAGTAAAGGTGCCGTCTTTCCCCAGGACTGGCCGCCAAGTTTGGTTGGCCCCGCCATTGAAGCCGTACTCAATCACTTGGGCTCCGGGCGTCTTCAGGGCGGTGCTGACATCGAGGGCCTCCCCGCTGGTCCGGCTGATGATCTGGTACAGTCCGTTTCCCAGCCCAACGAGTCCCCACTGTCGGTTTGAGCCGCTTTGGAGGGGCAGGCGGGTGCCGGCATCGATCAATTGGTAATAGGCGCGGAAGTCGAAGCCCCTTTGGCCGCTCGCCGCTTCGCCGGGCACCACATAGGAAGTAATACTTTTAGGAGGCAGGATCACGCTTAGGCTTTTGCCCGCCAGCCGTGTGGCGGGCAGTGGGGCCCAGGTTTGTGTCGTCGAAGTGCGGGTTCCCGCCGCCTGGGTGCCGAGGCGCACGAAGTGCGATAAGTCAAAAGTTACCTGCCGGACCATGTCGCCGCTGTTGGTGACGACCAGTACTAAAGATTTGGTGCGCGGGTCCACTGCTGTGAGCGTGTTCGGGTCATCGTTTGCGATCAGGATGGCTCCGGGCCGGATGAACCGGCTGTACTGACCCATCACATAGTACTTCTCGTTGATCCCGTAGGCGGTCGTGGTCTCGTCTTTCTCAGGGTTGGTCAGCATACCCCAGCCGCCGCCGTCCACCACTTGCCAGTAAACCCATGCCGATGGGTGCAGTCCTTTGACATCGATCAATATCTGCTGTGAGAGCCGCATGCCGCTGGCGTCACCGTCGCCGTATTCAGACATCCAAAGCTTTTTGCCGGCGGAGCTTGCAAAATTGAACAGCCGCGTGCGATCATTGCCCCCGTAAGTATGCGTATTGATCTGTGACAGTCCCGCCAAAGCCGCCGTATCGTAGTGGCGCGTCGTTTCATTGGCCGCATCCACCGAATTCTCATCGGAGGCGGCCACAGGCGAGTACGCCATATGCCTGGCAGCGAGTGATGCACTCATGGCCTTCACGACGGCATTTTGATGTACGGGATCGATATGGCAACCCTCCTGCTGGGTGCCATTGATCCTAAAAGTCCACCATCTAGCCGCCGGTTCGTTGAGCGGCTCGACATCCCGAAATGTGATGTCCCAGGTGTCATGAAAGTGCCGGACCACTTCGGCGAGATAGTCCGTAAATGCTCTATCCGAGTCCGGGCGCAGGTTATCCGCGCCGCCTCGCCCGCCGCCGACACTGCCGCTGACTGTGGCCCACCACGGCGGGGAGTTGGAAAAGGCCTCCAGCTGGTTTGCACCGTGCAGCATCGCCGATTTCAGCACCCAGCGCTGGTTGGCATCGGCAGCCCAGTCCCAGGCACCACCGGGTGTGGACCGGTAACCGGGAACGTCGGCGCGAAAGGACAGTGTCTCTTTGTTTGGAGCCTGATAAAGCGGGTTCTCTCCCCCACCGATATTGTAGCGGACTACATTCAGCCCCAAGCCTTTTACAGGGTCGAACGCCTTCGTCATATAGTCACTGCGAGCCGGCTCGGGAAAGCCGCCCACCACTTTCGCCCACCAGGCAAGCGAAGTGCCCCAGCCTTCCCAGGCCCCGTACTGGATAGTTGGGTCCACGATCACGACCGGATCAGCCCGCACGGCGGAAAGCGCCGGCAAGATCAGCATCAGCAGGGCTGCCGCCCCAGTTTGCACAAATTTTCTATTCATATTTGGTTCTCAACGCCGCGATGTGCGGTTTGTATGCGGTTTTCGCGGTCCGAGGTCGACTTTCCTGCTTGCTCCGCAGAAACTCTTGTCTCGGTGCCAACCGGCCCCTGACCTCCGGCATAAATCGCCATGTTCGCCGCCTCTTGTGCCGAACCAGGGAGGGGTAGGAAGCCGTACTTTTTTATTATTTGGCTGCAGACAATTATTTGTTTCAATCTGCACTGCAATATGGGTAATATACAGGGCGCTGGTGCCTAGAAAGCTCCCTGTGTATCCGGTAGCATAGGCAGGCAGCCCGCCACGGTTTTGCCGGCGGAAAAACAGGCAAAAAAGAGTACAAATCGTATGGACTTACGCTGGTTTGTGGCGGCGATCGCCGTCCTGACACTCGCCACGGGCACGGCTGCCATAGCCGCCGTTTCGGTGAAGCATCACCGTCCAATGCGCCACGGCATGCGGAACCATCGCATGATGCGCCACCATCGTATGATGCGTCACCATCACATGATGCACCACCGTATGACGCATCATCATATAATGCACACAATGTAATTTGTTCGGCAAACGGCAGTCGGGCAGCCGCCGAGGCCATGCCCGACTGCCGTTTTTTTGTTCCGGTTGTATTGACTTCTATTTAGACGAGGCTCTGGCTTATGGCAACACTGATACTCGAAGCACCCAAAGCCGCGCAGGCAGTTGCCCGTAAGCATCACTGGCTGGTACGGATCACGCACTGGCTGAGTGTTCCTCTGCTGCTGGGGCTGTCACTCAGCGGTCTCTCCATCTACTGGGCCGGTCCAGTCTATACACATGCGCCGGATGCCAATGGCAATGTCGACTACCTCAATGATATCGGACTCTGGGTCGCGCGGCATGAACCCTGGCGGCATTCGTATGGGGACCCGGAGAGCTGGCTGCCGGGGACGCACTACAACGCACGCTGGGTGTATGACCACTTCAGCCTCGGCACGGGGATGCTTTCGACTGCGCTGAACCTGCACTGGCTCTTTACCTATTTATTTATCGTGAATGGACTGCTGTACCTGATTGGGCTGGGAATCGGCGGCGGCTACAAAGCGCTGCTGCCCCGCCGTCATGATCTCAAAGATGCGTTCATCATGCAGCGGTACTACTTAGGGCTGCCCTTTGCGAAGCTTCTGCGTAAGCCTTGGAACCACCCGCACGTCACCACCAAGTACAACGCTTTGCAACGGCTGGCGTACTTCGCGATGCCGGTCGCCGGAACGGTGGCGGTGCTGACGGGCTGGGCGATCCACAAACCGGCCCAGCTCGGCTGGCTCCAGGCCCTGTTCGGCGGCTATGACTACGCCCGCCTCTGGCACTTCGGCCTGCTCTGGCTGTTCGCGCTGTTTGTCGTCCCGCACGTCATCCTGGTCCTGGCCGACGGGTGGGACACCATGCGCTCTATGATCGCGGGGTGGACGGAGCGGGAGGCGTCGGACCTGTAAAATTGCTTTTCCACACTTCCTCCCTGCCTTGCAGGCCGGTCACGTTCGTCCCCACTTCTACCAGAGTAGCCCTGTAGACACTGGCGTTGACTACGGAGTTGCCGCGGAGCGTCACCGATTTGCAGTTTGACAGGGAGATCGGCGATTTCTTGTCCATCATCTCCGGCCAGTGGGCCGCACCGGTGAGGGTGTTGCCGGAGATCGTGACGTTCTGGACGTAATTCGCCTCGTTCCAGTAGTATTCAGGACCTAGGCTGATTGCCGCCATGCCGCAGCCTTCGATGACGTTGTTTTGGACCAGGGCGTGATCACATTTCAGGATAATCCCCCGCGAACGCGTATTTCCCAGTCGGCAGCCGATAATCTTCGTGCCCGAACCATCAGAGAGCGGATTGCTGAGCTTTGCGCCGACGGGCACCCCTAGATCTTAGTCCAGCGTGACCGTCGCCGTCTGATCCCCGTTATCTTGGAGGGCCCTGACACAGGCTTCCGCGAAAAAGAGGAGTGTCTAGATTAAGTCGGCAACAAAATCGCGGACGTGAGCCGGCGCTTTCGGAAACGCTCGCTTGAATGCTTAGCGGCGCACCTCCAGGTCGTAGCCGTGGTGTTTCGGCTCGGGCGTATAGGTGCGCCCGCAGTGTCGGCATTCGCGGCGGGCGGTGCCGGTGGCGTTTTTGCCGGCACGATGTTGCTTGGTGGTCTCCCTGCAGGTAGGGCAGGACAAAATCGGTTCAGTCATAGGCTATTATAGCCTAAAAATACTTACCGAGTGATTATAGGCACTCCCCGTAGTTTATTCCTCTTGCATGTTTTGCAAGATTATGCTATGATTGTTTTGTTTCAGTTGTCGGGCAGTACCTGACTGGTTACTCTGCAGCCTCACGGTCAGCTTATCAGCTACTTTCTTGCTTTCAAAAGGAACAAGACAATGAAATCTCTCTCACTCCTCTCAGTGACCAGCTTGATCTTAGGCAGTGCCGCCATCGCCTCAGCGCAGGCACCAGGGTTTACCCTCAACGCGGTGACGTTCGACGAAAACGGCAAAGGGACTTATCAGCAGAACAACAATCCGTCGGCCATCTTGTCTTTTACAATCGGACCCAGCGGAGTTCTGACGTACTCGTTGCCATTTGCCATGACTCCCGGTGATGTTCTCATCAACGATAGTCCGGCGGGTGTGGCACCTGACATTGGGGATCTCCTGCGTTTCACGGCGAATAACACGGTCGAGTTCTACTCAGCCAGCGGCCCCAATGACCCACCGGATGCACTTGCTGATCAGGCACCTTTTCCAACCCGGGATTCGTTTTCTGCGAATGCCTTTACTGTCAATGAAGTCGGTTCCGAAGGCAGCAACGGGATATTTTACGTCCCGGCTGCCGGCCAGCCGGGTTACAACTCCAAAGTGACGGTAACGACTTACGGAGTCATCAGCGATGCGCCGATCCCCGAGGCGGCTTCCAGCGTTTCGCTCGGTTTGCTGCTGATGCTGGGCGGTCTCGTTGTGGTCGCGCGTCGGCGCAAAGCCGTGTAACAATTCCAGAAGTCTTTTTGACATCACCTGCTTTCCGAGGAAAGCGGGTGTTGTTTCTTTGTGTCGCGGGAATACTGTGAGTGGTATTTGCAAAAGGAGAAATTACATACGATGGCAACTTTACCCGATGCCGCTCAGTCAGGCACATTTACACTCGGAGGCGATCTTCCCGTTCACCGCCTTGGGTTCGGCGCGATGCGTATTACCGGACAGGGTATCTGGGGCGAGCCCAAAGACCCCGCCGAGGCGCGGCGCGTTTTACAGCGTCTGCCGGATCTCGGCGTCAACTTCATCGACACTGCCGATTCCTACGGGCCGGAAGTATCCGAAGTTTTGATTGCTGAGGCTCTGCATCCTTATCCCGCCGGAATGGTCATCGCCACGAAAGGCGGCCTGACACGGCAGGGGCCGGATCAATGGCTTCCAGTCGGGCGGCCGGAGTATCTGCGTCAGTGCCTGGAGCTGAGCCTGCGCCGCCTCAAGACCGACACGATCGATCTTTATCAGCTGCACCGTTTCGACCCGCTGGTTCCCGCCGAAGACACGCTGGGGGCATTGAAGGACCTGCAGCAGCAGGGTAAGATTCGGCACCTGGGGCTATCTGAAGTCTCGGTCGAAGAACTGGAACACGCGCAGACCATCGTAAAGATCGTCTCAGTCCAGAACCTGTACAATCTGTCGGAGCGCAAGTCTGAAGCCCTGCTGGATTACTGCACGGAGAAAAGCATCGGCTTTATCCCGTGGTTTCCGGTGGCCGGCGGAGATCTGGTCAAACCCGGCGGAGTATTGGATACGGCGGCGAAAGAGCATGGAGTAACCGTCGCTCAGCTTGCCCTGGCCTGGCTGCTGAAGCGCTCGCCGGTGATGCTGCCGATCCCTGGAACGTCGTCGGTGGCGCATCTGGAAGAGAACGTCGCGGCGGCTTCGGTGACGCTGACGGACGAAGAGTTCGAATCTTTGAGTGCCCTCGGGAAGTAGTGCGCAGCGCACGCGAAGTCAAATAGCTGGTCAAAAGCCCCGGTGAGAATCGGGGCTTTTGGACGTCACTCTCAGAGGGTGGCTTCTTCACCGACGTGGAACTTGTACGCGGGGAAAGCAGTCAAAAAAGAAAGGCAAGACAACCGCAAAAGCAAAAGGAACATTCCGACGTGCTTTGTGTTAAAAGAGTGAGAGTGTTTTGAATTTAGAAACGACAATCATGAATACTGCTGCTGAATTCTCTTCGCCCGCTCCTGAGCCCTCTACTGACGACTTTCATGTCATGGAAGTCATCCCGCACACGATCCATGAGTTCGGAGTGGAAGCTCGTAAAACCGGAAAGTCCTGGGAGGCCGCTTTCAATGGGCCTATCCAGTCATTTGAAGAACCGGCGACTGGACAGTCAGCGTACGTTGTGACCGTGCGCCTTTCCCGGCTGAAAGACCCGGTAACTCGTGAGCTTTTCTCCACCAATCTGCTCTTTTATATGTCTCATGAAGAGATGTCGGGCATGCACAATGTCTACGATATGGCTCGAAAGTTTCCGTTTACCCGTATCCGCGGGCCGCGGACCCTGGTGCCGCATTGCCCGCCGCGCGACGGACGTCTCTGGTACGATGCCAACCCGGAAGGTGTCATCATGGAGGATCTGCGCCTGACCCCGACGACATTGCCGAGCGGTCGCCTTGGCTTCTTTGTGACGGGGCAGGGGTACCGGGGCAAAGTGACTTTCCCAGATGGTCGGTTTACCCATGATGTGGGAGTTTACGGCGGATATCTGGACCCGCTGGAGCGTCCAAGCCAGCTGGAGCTTCAGCACCTGTTTGGCGGCATCGAATTTGCGCCGTATCGGGCCGGGGGTGAGGAAAACCCGCTGCTGACGGAGCTGGGTGAGGATATCTGGGTCAAGGGTATTGGAGCGAACACACTGGGGCTGCCATCGGTGGCGTCGTACAAGAATTCGGTAAGGCTGCCTTCTCACGATGCCTCCCAGATACTGATTGGGGCACGTTCGATGAGTGAGACCAAGCAGATCGCTTGGTTTGAGAGTCGTTCCGCAGACGGCCTCAGCGGCTTTCGGCTTGGCGGGGTAATCGATGGCCTGCATCGTGCGCTCGGTCTGCAAGTTTGGGACCGGGTGCATCGGGTGGGCCTGGGCAGCAACTTTGTAGACTGCCCGGAGCTGGGCGGGTTCATTGGCTTGATCCACATCGTCATGGAGAAGAACAATCCGGCGTTCCCGGAGACACTCGATCCGATCCATCCCGGTATCACGGAGCAATACGAGGGCTGGCTGGTCTGGATGACATTCGACGAAAAGGGAGTGCCGATGATCAAAGCCTGCGTTCGTGCCATCACACCGGACGACGTACCGCTGGGTTATTGCGGGGCCGGGGAGCTGTTTGATACCAAGCGAGTTGCTTTCCCCATGTCGCTCTACCGCCGGGGCAATGCGCTCCAGGCGGGTTACGGCTGGGGCGACCGGGCCTTGTTCCAGGCCGAGTTCGACTATGAGACAGTGACGGCACGGCTCTCGAAGCACTGCCGGAACTAGGGGAGTGACGAAGTCATGGGACGTGAGGGTGAGAAGAGTTTAGGGCGAGGAGAAGCTAGGGCTGACGCTGCGCAGTTGGCCTTCGGAAGCTAACGCCGAAGGCCTTTGGGATCAGGTTCCGAAGGCCTGCGGGGTTAGGTTCCGAAGGCCTTTGGTTCCAGAGACCCAATCCCCTATCGGGGCATCATGCCTGGCGTTCCGGTGCGCGGCGAGCCCTGCATAGTATGATTGCCCATAGCGTGGTTGGTCATGGTGTGATTGCCCATGGTGTGGTTCCCGTGGGAGCTGCCGGCGCGGCGGAATCCGGCGGCTTCGGCTTCGCGCTCACTGCGGAAGTAGACCCGGTTCTGCGGGGCAGGCATAGCGCCCCGATCTCCGGCCATATGGTAGACATGGGTGTTTTTGTTGCCGACAATGCTCCCTCCACCCATCATGCTGCCGCCCATCGGGCGATAGCCCGGGCGGTTGCCCATCGTATTTCCGTGCATGTTCCCGTACATCGGACGGCCCGGCATTGGACGGCCTGGGGCGACCTGCCCGGGCTTCGGGTGATGGAACATGTTGTGCAGGAAACCATGCTGTGCCGGAGGCGGCGGAGGCGGGGGGGCCTGCGCGAAGGCTGCGCCGGTCCCGAGGGAGGCGAGTGCGGTCAGGGCCGCAGAGATCTTGAGCGAGAGAACGAACGGTTTTTGCATGGTCAGCTCCTTTGATGTTTGGCTGACGCTTGAAGCGAAACTGTTGCGGGTAAAGTTCCCAGTAGATTTGCCGATAATCAAAAGAGTTCAATCGTTCACCTAGGAGGTTCCACCGTGCCAGTTAGTCGCTTTGCTTTGTATTTCTTTGCCCTTGCCTCGTGTTCCACAATTGCCTTTGCTTCCGGGCTTGCCGGAAAAACCACTGGAAGTGACGGAACGACCGCACTGGAAGCTGCCTCCGGCCTCCCTACCACAGCCGTTGAGCGGGCTGCTCTGCGACGTCAGCCTGCTCCTTTGAAAATCCGCAGGTTGTTCAAGCCAATTAGTGGGGTTTGAGAACAATTGTGGGGGTAGTTCTCGCATTTTGACTCCAGTCCGGGTATAATCGGAAGTCTTAACTTTAGGACGAGGATTGTTTTATGCCCCCGGATGGATGGTTTCGCCGAAAATCCAAGTTCGCCCCGGCTCCTGCCGCACAAATTGACGCACAGGTGCCGGATGGCGTTGCGATTAAATGCGCTCAGTGCAGCGAAATAATTTTCACGAAAGATTTTGAAAAAAATCTCAAAGTCTGCCCCCACTGCGGTTCTCACCACCGGCTGACGGCGGAAGAACGTATTGCGTATACCGTGGACGAAGGCTCCTGGTCGGAGCTGTTCGCGAATCTGCGCTCTGTCGATCCCCTTCACTTCAAAGAATACGATTCCAAACTGGCAAAAAGTGTGCAGGTCACCGGTCTCGGCGACGGCTTTGTCGTCGGTACGGCGGCGGTTGGCGGCGTGCCATTGGTACTGGGCGTCTCGGACTTCCGTTTCATGGGCGGATCGATGGGATCGGTTGCGGGCGAAAAAGTGGTTCGGGCGATGGAGGAGGGGATTGCCCGCCATCTGCCGGTCGTGCTCTTTACGGCGTCGGGCGGTGCGCGGATGCAGGAAGGCCTGCTGTCGCTGATGCAGATGGCGAAGACTGCCGCCGCCGCCGCACGTCTTGCGGAGGCGAAGCTGCCGTACATCGTAGTGATGACCGATGCGACGATGGCGGGCGTGCTGGCGTCGTATGCGTCACTTGGCGACATCCACCTGGCAGAGCCGGGGGCGCTGATCGGCTTCGCCGGAGCACGCGTGGTCGCGCAGGCGACCGTGCAGAAGCCTCCGGAAGACTACCAGACAGCGGAGTGGCAGATGGGGCGGGGACAGATCGACTCGATCGTGCTGCGCCGCGACCTGCCGCAGGCACTGTCGACCCTCCTGGTCCTGCTGACAGGCCGCACTTCAGAAAACGCTGGAGGCCTGAATGGCTAGTTTGAACGTCCTCGACTTCGAGAAGTCTATTGCAGAACTCGATGAAAACCTCTCAAAGCTGCACCAGATTGTCGCCGACCGGAACAACCCGCAGAATAAGCCGGATCTGGCGGGTCAGATCGCCGAGCTGGAAGAGCATCGCACTGCGCTTCTCTCGGCACTCTTTGCGAACTTGACCCCCTGGGACAAAGTGCTGCTGGCACGCCACGTCAAGCGCCCTTACTCCCTGGACTACATCGGTTCGATCTTTGAGGATTGGACGGAGCTGCACGGAGACCGGATGTTTGCCGATGACGGTGCGATTGTCGCCGGGCTGGCGAAACTCGACGGCCTGCCGGTGGCAGTTATTGGGCATCAGAAAGGCCGAGATCTGAAGCAGCGGCAGCAGCGTAACTTTGGTTCGGCGCGGCCGGAAGGCTTCCGCAAAGCCGGGCGAGTCATGCGGCTGGCAGCAAAGTTCGGCCTGCCGGTGATCACGCTGATCGATACCGCCGCCGCCGCCGCGGATATCGCTGCCGATGAGCGCGGGATTTCTGAGGCGATTGCGCGTTCGATGTTTGAAATGGCAACTCTGCCGGTGCCGATCGTCTCGATTATTATCGGCGAAGGCGGCAGTGGGGGAGCCTTGGGGATCGCCGTGGCCGACCGTGTCCTCATGCTGGAACACGCGGTCTATTCGGTCATCCCGCCGGAGGGCTGCGCTGCGATTTTGTGGCGCGATCCGGATCGCAAGTCTGATGCCGCTGCCGCGCTGAACCTGACGGCGCAGCGCGCGCTGGAGCTGAGCATCATCGACGGTATTATCCCGGAGCCACTGGGGGGAGCGCATCGTGACTGGGCAGAGTCCGCGGAGTCTGTCAAGGCCGCTCTGCTGCAGAACCTGCGCCCGCTGATCGGCCTATCTGCCCCGACCCTGGTGGCGCAGCGCTACGAGAAATTCCGGCGTATGGGCCGCTTCACCGAGATGGAGGCCGCCTGACCTATGCCTCTGAAATATCCCCGAGCCAAAGGCACGCATGACTTCTATCCTGGCGCCGCTGCCTGGGAAGAGGACAGCTACCGCTGTCACTACCTGGAAGATATCTTCCGCGGCGTCTCCAATCTGTACGGCTACTCGGAGATCCGTACTCCTGCCTTTGAGCCGACCGAGCTTTTTACCCGGTCAATTGGGGAAGCAACCGATATCGTCTCGAAAGAGATGTACACTCTGGTTACCAAAGGCGGCGATTCGCTGACCCTGCGGCCCGAAAGCACGGCCCCGGTCCTGCGGGCCTATGTCCAGAATTCCCTGTATGCGACGGGCGGAGTCAGCAAGCTCTTTTACTGCGCCTCGCACTTCCGGTACGAACGTGCCCAGAAAGGCCGCTACCGGCAGCATGAGCAGCTCGGCGTGGAAGCACTGGGCGCGGATGATCCAGCCCTCGATGCCGAAGTCATCGCTTTGGCCCTGGCATTCTTTCGGCGTATCGGGATCCATAACCTGAGGCTGAAGCTGAATTCCGTCGGCTCGCTCGAATCTCGCGACGCCTATCTTGTCGCGCTGAAAGAGTTTGTCGCGCCGCACTTGCCTGAGTTCAGCGGGGAAGGACAGGCCCGCTTCGAGGTCAATCCCCTGCGCCTGCTGGACACCAAAAATGCTCGGGAGCTGGAGATCCTCTCTTCTGCCCCGCATCTCTCGGCGTTCCTGACCGACGATGAGCGGCTGCATCACGAGACGCTGATCGGCTATTTAACCGATGCGGGCATCGACTTCGAGTCTGACCCGTTTCTCGTGCGCGGCTTCGACTATTACACGAAAACGGCATTTGAGATACAGTCGCCCGATCTGGGTGCGCAGAATGCTCTGGGTGGCGGTGGCCGCTATAATAAGCTGGTGGAGGCGATCGGCGGACCCCCCACGCCCGGCATCGGCTTTGGGCTGGGGATCGAGAGGGCTTTGATCGCGCTGCAGGCCCTGGCAGTGGAGATGCCGTCGCCGCCGTCTCCAACTGCGTATCTTATTATTCAGGGCCTGGCAGCGCGACCGGTTGGCATCAAGCTGCTGTCTGATTTGCGGGCGGCAGGAATAGCGGCTGAGACTGACTACGGCTTCCGCAGCATGAAGGCGCAGATGCGGGCGGCAGACAAGGCCCATGCTCGATATGCGCTGATTCTTGGGGATGATGAAGTCGCGCAGAATGTCATCCAGCTGAAAAACCTCTATGACAGCTGGCAGCACACGATCCCGCTGACGGAAGCGGTCGAGTGGCTGTCCAGCAACGGGCCGCCCGCCCGATGAAATTTCTCCTCCCCACGC
>JANXMY010000030.1 GCA_025354405.1 Armatimonadota bacterium | reverse complement strand
ATCAACATCGCCGGTGTTCCCCTGAACAATCAGGAGCTTTTGAACGCGGTGTATTCCGGGCCGTTTGTGACGCTCGGCAAAGAAGAATTCAGCAACAGCCAAAACTCCAACGCTCAGAAATGGAGCGCGTACATCAAGGGCAGCGTCAATCGGCAGGAGTTCTGGGAACGCGCCCTGGAATGGGTCAGCAAGGGCAATGCCGGCGAATACATGAGCAAGCATCGCACCGCCCAAACCATTGCCGAAGTGAAAACGTACTTCAACAGTGTGCTGGACTGGGTTTCGGGCGTGTTTCCCGACGTAGAGAAAGAAATGCGCGGGCTGGACTGGGGCACGCTTTACGAGACGTACCACAGGCAGTCTTACAAACCGGCAGCGGTTAAGCAGGCAGTGAAAACACTGTATGCCGACCCCTTTGTGAAAAAGCGCAGCGGGATTTTTGAGTATGTCCTGGGCGGGTCGCATGATACGAAACTTCTGGAAGTGCGCTTGTTTGACGAATCCACAAAAAGAGTGGTGTACGAAAAGCAAACAGCCGCCGCGCAAGCTGGCGGCACCTCAAATTGTCCCCTGTGCGCCCACGGGCACGATGCGAACAAGGGCAAGCTCTGGAAACTGGCCGAGATGGACGCCGACCATGTCGCGGCCTGGAGCAGGGGCGGGAAAACCTCGCCGGAAAACTGTGAGATGCTGTGCAGCTCCCACAACCGGGCGAAAGGGAATGGGTGATAGGGCTTGCGACTCGGGTGTCGGAGTCCGACCGTCCGCAGGACGCCTCACCTAGCGAGGGACTTTCAGTCCCTCGCTCATGGTCACGCGCGGCTCAGTCTCTCCCGCGCCGACTCGCCTCGTTTTCCCACCGGCACGTGCGAAGTCGCGGCGGCGACCTGGTAAGTCTCGTGCCAGATGCCGACACTGCTATTTTTGCGGACCGCTTTGTTAAACTGCTGCCAGGCTTTCCGGTGGGCCTCCTGCGGCGATCGCGCAAAATGCTCCAGGTCTTCTGTCGTTCGCCAGTACTGGATCAGTCCGATTCCGCCGCGATACAAAATCGCTTCGCCGCCTAGATAGCCGCTTTCCGGGTTCTGGTACAGGGAACTAAGCATCGGCTCCATCGCCATCGCAGTTGGCAGCCACTTGTGCAATGCCCAGGCCTGATTGATCCGCATTCCGATCAAAAAGACGACAAACGGCTCGTCAGTGTCGGCAGTGAACCGACCGGAATAGATGTTCGGCATTTTCTTCTCCTATTCCGCTTTTCGCAAGTGCGTCTCCACGGAATCGAGCATCAGCCGCATCTCCAGTAATTGTGACTCGCTAATGCTTCTCAGTGTATCCTCTGCCAGCGCGAAGGCATGGGGAATAATCGCAAACAGCAGCTCCCGACCCTTTTCCGTCAGTGCCAGCTGGAAAGTGCGCCGGTTCCCTCCCGGCAGGCGCTTGAGCAGGCCGCGCATCACCAGCTTCTGAGCCAATACGGAGGTAGTGGCCCGTTCAATGAGCAGATGATCCGCCAGAACAGACGGCGAAATGCCTGCTTCTCCTCCTTCCTCCTGAATTGCTAGCATCAGACGAAACTGTGCCTGAGTGATTCCCCAGGCTTCGAAATGCTGGTCAAAGACAGCCGCCATTCGTGTGCCGATACGCATCAAAGCCGTGCAGAGATACGGGGTCAAAAGATTATCTTTCATTATTAGTATTATAACTATTAGTCTGCTAATATTTAAGTGCTCCATAAAACTTTTTTTGAGCGGGTATACTGAGACCGATTTTCAAAACTTGAGCGCAGGGGAATAGTGAATATGAGTTTCAACAAAAAGACTGTCGAAGATGTGGATGTGGCCGGGAAGCGCGTACTCGTGCGTGTGGACTTCAATGTCCCCCAGGACGATACCGGGGCAATTACCGATGACCGGCGGATCCGGGCGGCGCTGCCGACCATTCAGTACTTGACGGGCAAAGGGGCACGGGTCATTTTAGCGTCGCACCTGGGCCGGCCCAAAGGCGGACCAACTCCCAAATACAGCCTGAAGCCCGTTGCCGAGCGATTGGCCCAGCTTCTGGCGCAGCCCGTACCGTTGGCCCCGGACAGTGTCGGCCCGGAAGTGCAGGCTCTGGTTGGTGCGCTCCAGAACGGCGACGTTCTGCTGCTGGAAAATGTGCGCTTCTACCCGGAAGAAGAGAAGAACGACCCGGTATTTGCCGCTAAATTGGCGTCGCTGGCCGAGCTTTTCGTCAATGATGCGTTTGGCACCGCCCACCGCGCCCATGCGTCGACTGAGGGCGTGGCCCATCACCTGCCTGCGGTCGCTGGCTTCCTGCTGAAGAAAGAGCTGGATTATCTCGGCGATACCGTGGAGAACCCGGCGCGGCCGTTCGTGGCGATCCTCGGCGGAGCAAAAGTCAAAGACAAGATTCCCGTGATCGAGAGTCTGCTGCCGAAAGTCGACACGCTGATCATCGTCGGCGGCATGTCGTATACGTTCTTCAAGGCCCAGGGCAAGGAGATCGGCAAGTCGCTGCTCGATACTGGCAGCCTGGAATTCGTCGCCAGAGTGGAGGCCGAAGCGGGCGATAAGCTGATGCTGCCCGTCGACATCACGGTTGCTGACGGAAATCCGTTCGACGTTGACCCGTCGACCCTGCACACGAAAATCGTACCGGTCGGCGAGATTCCCGCCGACTGGGAGGGTGTCGACATTGGCCCGGTCACGCTCAAAGCGATTGCGGCGGTGCTTGCGGGCGCGAAGACCGTCCTCTGGAACGGCCCGGCAGGTATCTTCGAATTCCCGCAGTTCGCGGCGGGGACTATCGGCGTCGCGCAGGCGCTGGCGGACAGCGCGGCCACGACGATTGTCGGCGGCGGCGATTCGGCGGCGGCGGTGGAGAAGTTCGGGTTCGCCGACCAAATGACCCACATTTCGACCGGCGGCGGGGCATCGCTGGAATTCCTGGAAGGCAAGGAGCTGCCGGGCGTGGCGGCGCTGCTGGACAAATAGAAAGACACGCAGAAGACACGGGGCTGAACCCCCGTGTTCTTCTTTTCTTCTCCCAATGCAGGAAATCGCCTCTTCTCACACGAATAGCAGGCCAATGAGCCTTCCACTCGCCACTCCCATCAACGACGATTTTGCGCCGCAGGGGTCGGTAGATTTCGCCTGGCTGACACGTGCGTGGGCGTTCTTCACGGCGCAGCCGGGGGTGTGGGTCAGTGCGTTTCTGCTTTACTTTCTGATTTTGGTAGGCCTCTGGGTACTGTGGGCAATTCCGACCGGAGGATTAGCGGAAATACAACGGGCATTCCAGGCTGTATTAGCGCACGGTACCCCTCCACAACAATCGCAAAATCTCTTCGAGGGCTTCCTTCAGTCTTGTGTCGGGGCACTCGTATTCGGCGGGGTCAGCATGGTCTTTTTTGGCGGCTTCTACCGCATGGCATTGCAGCAATACCGCGGAGAGCGTCTTTCAGCTCTCGGGTTATTTTCCGCTTTTCCGCAGGCCGTCCCGCTGATACTAGTCAGCTTGTTTAGCCGCACCCTACTTGTGCTGCTGCAAGGCTCGATCCTCTGGTTTCTGCACCGATCCGGAATGGCCGCGTCGGCGGCATCGATTATCTGTTCCATTATCATTTTCGTTCCAACTACGATTATCGAAGGCTTGCTGCTGTTCGCACCGCTTTTGATCATTGACCGGAACCTCAATGCTCCCGAGGCGATTATCGGCAGTTTTCGGCTCCTGCGCGGGCAGCGAATCAAAGCGATTTTCTTCTACTTTGTCGCCTCCCTCGTCGGCGGCCTGGGATTCCTGTTCTGCGGCATCGGAGCACTGGCGACTTACCCCGTGTTTTTAATCAGTATCGCGCTCGGCTATATGGCACTCATGGAGCCGCCTCCGGCGCTGGTTTCGCTCTACAGTACGTCTCAGGAAGGTGTCTGGCCGCCGCCGCCGCGCCTAGATAACAATCTGCCGCCAGCTTAGAGCAGAATACCAAACAAGGAGAATTTGCAAATGAGTGTCAATTATGCGGGCAATGCGCCGTCCGGTCGGGTCAGTTTTGGCTGGATTGGAGAAGCCTTTGAGCTTTATAAAGCCAATATCGGGGTCTGGATTGTTGCTACGCTCATGGCTTTCGTTCCGTCAGCTATCCGACTGATACTCAGTGCCTTTTTTCAAGCTAGCGCGGCCCAGCACCAGCCCTATGGTCAGCCGCCATTTGGTTCCAGCCCATCGCCCTATGGAAGCTCTCCGTTCAGCCTTTCGCAAAACCAGCTGACCAGTGGCCTTCCAATCGGCCTGTACCTCTTCGTACTGGTGGCAAGCAACTTGTACTCTGCCTGGCTGCTCGGAGGAGTGTTTCGCATGGCGGTTAAACAAGTGCGCGGCGAAGATATCTCCACCGGCGACGTCTTTAGCGGTGGCCCGATGATTTGGAATATGCTCGGTTTCAACATCGTGTACAGTTTCGCCGTGGGTTTGGGCTGGTGCTTCTGTTTTGTGCCCGGCTTTCTGCTGAGCGGCCTGCTCTTTCCCGCGTTCGCACTCATTGCCGATGGGGAGACTGTCGGAAACGCGATCACGCGCTCTTTTGAGGCAATGAAGCGGGATATGTGGAATGCGGGGGCTTTTATTTTCGTCATGGGTCTGGTCGT
>JANXMY010000206.1 GCA_025354405.1 Armatimonadota bacterium | reverse complement strand
CCGGGCAGATCGCCCAGGCCTTCACTTTCGCGGGCTTCTTTACCCCGATCTGGTTGGTTCCACCCTGCTGGTAATTGACGGTAACGGTGTACCCACTGATTGTTGCCTCATAAGACGCCATGGCTCGTGATCTCCCCGAATAGTTACTCTTCCATACGTTTCGCCGCCGAGCACGGAGATTCCTGCATGAATTTCGCGGGAGATCGAGGCGCACTACTCTTCTGCCGCCTACAACTCATAACGTGGGTCGCCTGTCGGGTTCGGGAAGAACACTTTTCCGTTGGTGAACCACTTCGCATGCCCATCGCAAAAGGCAAAGACGGAACCGTTGGTATGCCGGATTGAGGGGATATTTCCAATCGTGCCAGGGCTGAAGTACCCGTCATCCGTGCCGCCGTTATTGTTGAAACCGTCCGCCTCTTCGTTAAACAGCACTGTTGCCGAAGGCTGAGTGAACTGAGAAAGAGCCTGTCCACAAATTGGACCATTAATCGAATAAGAATCGCCCTGCTTGGTCGAGTCATCCGGGCAGACATAGACGCCGGTGCTCTTAATATACGAATAAATCGAGCCTTTGGTTGGATCAAATGCAGTGAGACCTGTTGTAGGAAATGCAAATCCCGTGTAGTACATCCAGCCGCCAAGCGACGCATTGGGCGCGTTGCCTGGCATGATCTCATCAAAATCCTGCTGGTACTGCACGGCGGCAATGCTGAGCTGCTTGAGATTGGAGGTGCAGGAGGCACGGCGAGCGTTCTCGCGCACTTTCTGGAAGACGGGGAAAAGAATAGCGGCAAGAATAGCGATAATCGCGATGACGACAAGAAGCTCGATGAGCGTGAAGCCGCGTCGCTTGGCATGAAAGGGTTGCATGGAGACCTTCTGTTCTATAGTATTCCAAAGCTGCCCGACCGACTTCGGGCGAGTTTCAAGAATATTATAAGACAAAAAATCCCCCTGTCAATCCATTTTAAAAAGTTTTCGTAGAAATACCCGGCTGCAATGAACTAGTTCAGGCCGTAGCGCGGGTTGCCGCCGGGATTGAGAGCATTCGCCGGGAGGGAGTTAATGCCGTTGATCACTTTGCCGTCGAGGAAGTATTTGGCATGGCCGTCGGCGAATGAGAAGACCGCACCGCCATTGTGACGCGTGGTCGTGTTGTTCGTCAGCGGGTTATAGTAGCCGTCATCGGTCCCGGCAGTGGCCTGATTTGCACCAGAGTAGCCATCCGATTCCTCATTAAAGATAATCGTAGAGGCCGGCTCGACAAATTGATTGAGCGCAATGCCGGCGACCTGATTGTTCAGGGCGTAAGAGTTGCCCTGATTGCTGGAGTCGTCCGGGCACAGATAAACACCGGTGCTCTTGATATACGAATAGATAGAGCCTTTCGTCGGATCATAGCTGGCGCGAATGAGCGTCGTACCAACGGTGCTCATCCACATCCAGCCGCCGAGCGTGTTGGCGGTAGAAACGGCCTGCGGCATGATTTCATCCGAGTCCTGCTGATACTGAATGACGCCCAGGCTGAGCTGCTTGAGATTGGAGGTGCAGGAGGCACGGCGAGCGTTCTCGCGTACTTTCTGAAAGACAGGAAACAGAATGGCGGCAAGAATGGCAATAATAGCGATGACAACAAGCAGTTCGATCAGCGTAAAACCTTTTCGATTGGACACAACGTTTCTCCTTTGGCATCAATTGACAACAGCACGTGCTCAACTGTTATACAACATGCCTATACTAACACGCCAGAGAGGTTTTGTCAAGCCTTATTTAAGATTCGCGTTTGCTTAGGAATTTCAAAGCCATCTTGCCAAACACCGCTCCAATGTGATACAATAGTCGGGCGCGCGGGCTCATGCTTCGATCAGCTTCGCGCAAATCCCCGAACGCGCCCTCATTTTATCTCTGACACTGCTCTGTCCTCTCTTTCAGGAGTCCTATGTCCACCAAGTATATTTTCGTCACCGGCGGCGTCGTTTCCAGTATCGGCAAGGGCATCACCACGGCCAGTCTAGGCCGCCTGCTGCGGAACCGCGGCTTTGGCGTTACCATGACCAAGCTCGACCCGTACATCAATGTCGATGCGGGTACGATGAACCCCTATCAGCACGGCGAGGTGTTCGTCACCGACGACGGCGCGGAGACTGACCTCGACCTGGGGCACTATGAGCGGTTTGTGGACATCAATCTCACCCGCGATTCGACCGTCACCACCGGCGGTGTCTACTCCACGGTCATCGCAAAGGAGCGGCGCGGCGATTATCTGGGCGGCACGGTGCAGATGATTCCGCATATCACCAACGAGATCAAAGAGCGGGTCCTGGGCCTTGCGAAGAAGTCCGGGGCGGATGTGGTGATTGCCGAGATCGGCGGCACGGTCGGCGATATCGAAGGCCTGCCGTTCCTGGAAGCCATTCGGCAGTTCCGTAAAGACGTCGGCCATGAGAACGTGCTCTACGTCCATGTCACACTTATCCCCTATGTCGGTCCCTGGGGCGAAGTCAAGACCAAGCCCACCCAGCACTCGGTCATCAAGCTGCGGGAGATCGGCATTCAGCCGGATATTCTGATCTGCCGCACGAAGCTCGACCTCGACGACGACATGAAAGAGAAGATCAGCCTCTTTTGCGATGTCGACAAAGAGGCCGTGATCGAGGCCAAAGACTCCGAGACCATCTACGAGATTCCCATGGTCTTTGAACAGGAAGGGCTGGCGGACCTCGTGGTCAGGCGGCTTGGCCTGCCCGGCGGCGACGCCAACATGACGGAGTGGCATGACTTGGTCCGCCGGGTCAAGCAGCCTAAGCATGAAGTCAGCATCGCAATCGTCGGAAAGTACACCCAGAACGGCGACGCCTACATTTCCATCGCCGAGGCCCTGAAGCACGGCGGCATCGCCAACGATACGCGGGTCAATATCGAGTGGATTGAAAGCGACTCTCTGGAAGAGCCGGGCACAGATATGACCCAGCGATTTGCTCATACACACGGATTGATCGTCGCCCCCGGCTTTGGCGAGCGCGGAGTTGAAGGGAAGATCGAGGCCATTCGGTATGCCCGTGAGTCCGGCCTGCCTTTCTTCGGTATCTGCTACGGCCTGCAGATGGCTGTGATCGAGTTCGCCCGCCACGCCTGCGGCCTTGCCGGAGCAAATACGGAAGAGGTCAATCCGTCGGCCCCCTACCCCGTCGTGCATATCCTGCCCGAGCAGAAAGACGTCACCGACAAAGGCGCGTCGATGCGCCTCGGAGCGTACCCCTGCCGCCTCTCCCAGCACTCCCTGGCCGCGCGGCTGTACGGCGACGGCTCGATCTCGGAGCGGCACCGCCACCGCTACGAAGTCAACAACGAATACCGGGAGCAGATGACCAAAGCCGGCATGGTCTTCAGCGGCGTCTCCCCCGATTACCGGTTGGTGGAGATCGTGGAGCTTCCCGAGACTGCCCACCCCTACTTCATCGCCACCCAGTTCCACCCGGAGTTCAAGTCTCGCCCGAACCGGGCCCATCCACTGTTTGCCGGACTGATCGCGGCGGCACTGGCACGGAAAGCGTCACATGGCGACACGGGAGAGACGCTGGCGGAAGTGGACGGAGCGGCGGAGATGCTGGCGTAGCACAAACTCTGCGCAGCATTATATAATGCTGCGCAGTATATAATGCTGGGAACAGAAGCGAGGGAATAAATTCCCTCGCTCTCGCCTCTGCGCCGCACAGTGAAAACCTATTGTCCCTTTTCCCCACCATCCTCATCGCCCTCGCACCGCCGTTTCTCTTGATCCTGCTGGGTCATGCTCTGAAGCGCCTGCACGTCCTGCACCCGGCCCATGTTCCCGTACTCAACGGCCTAGTCATCAATGTCACCTTGCCCGCACTGGTACTGCTGGGGCTATTGGGTGCCCCGGCACTGTCGCCGCACCTGGCACTGCTGCCGCCGGCGATGATCGCGGCGGAAATCGCCGTTTTGGGGGTGGCATACGGCGCGGGGAAGCTGCTGCGGCTGCCTGCACCGCTGTTAGGGGCAGTTTTGATGACGGGAGTATTTGGCAACACAGGATTTATCGGCTATCCGCTGACCCTCGCCCTCCTGCCACGGCAGTTCCCGGCGACAATTATCATTGATCAGTTCGGCATGACCGTGCCGATGTATCTTGCAGCAGCACTACTGGGGGCGAAGTTCGGCGGGGTCGGCGGCGGCAGGGAAGCGGTCTCCCGGTTTCTGCGCTCGCCGATTTTCCTCAGTGCAATTCTTGGGTTGACCCTGCGGCAGATTTCCGTACCGACAGCTCTCGCCGCGCTGCCGATTTTGCGCGTAACGGGCGCAGCCCTGCTTAAATGCCTGGAATATCTGGGGCAAGGGACGACACCGCTGGTACTGCTGGCACTGGGAGTCGCGCTGCACCCAGGCGCGGTACGGGGCCGGACGGCTCCTCTGCTGGTCGCTTGCGGGTGCAAGCTTCTGCTCTGTCCGATTGTTTTCTGGGGAGCCTGTCGGCTGCTCGGGATTAGTGGGGAAGTCCGGATGGATGGGATATTGGAAGCCGCCATGCCGACCGCGGTCATGGCTTCGGTGCTTTCGGGTCAGAACGATTTAGAAGGCGACTTCGCTGTCGGAGTCGTCTTCGTCTCAACAGTACTTTCCGCGCTCACCGTGCCCATTCTGCTGACGCTGCTGCGCTGATTTTCGGAGGTCGCGAAGCTAAAGCCCGTATTCCCGGACCAGGCTCTCGACGAATTCCCGGGCCGAGCGCATCTCCTCGATTGTCGTCACCTCGGTGATGATTACCGGGACTTCCGGCAGGTACTGGGCAATTGCCCGAAGGTACACCCCGTAATCCAGGCCACCCGATCCTGGCGCGGTGAACCGGCGCTGACCATCCGGGCCGAGGTCGCAGTCCTTGAGATGGACCAGGCCGACCGCGGGAGCCATCTGCGCGATAAAATTGGCGATCAGATCTTTCTGCGCTGCAAAGCCGCGCGTCGTGATCATGTTCGGCACGTCCAGCACGACTTTGACCTCGCTGCCGGGGAAACGGCGCGTCATGCGGACACAGGAGTCCGCGCTGTCAAGCACATGAAAAGCGAACGGCTCTAAAAAAAGCTGCAGCGGCAGGCCGCGTACACGTTCCCGCAGATCGCTAAGTGTCACGTACAGGCTGCTGAACGTCTCTTCTTCCCCATTCAGCAGATTCGGACCATTGAGTGTCTTTCCCAGCGTCCCACTCCAGCAGATCAGCCGCTCGGCTCCGTTCATCATGCCCATGTTCTCAGCCAGCACCTGCCAGTCGACGGCATCCACGCCGCTCAGATCGGCACTGTCCAGGCGCAAAGGATTGATGTAGCAGCCGACCGCATCAACGTGAAAGCCCTGGTTGCGGGCTGCGACCGCGATCTGGCGCACTTGCTCGGCCGTGATGCCGTGAATATGCGAGGTGACTTGACCACGCTTGAAACCGGCCTCGGACGCATACCAAAACGCCGAGGGAATGTCGGTCTCTTCGTAAAGATTGATTTGAACGCCCAGTTCCATTGCCGTCAGTGTTCTCCTATTTTGCGCTCTCGCCTATCGGCCGCTCTGACCTGGTGTGCCGCTGAAGAAGTCAACGACTTTGTCCATCTGCGTTTCCTGCGCCGCGCAGGCATCGGAGAGGATCTGGTATTGACGTTTCGCTTTTTCGATAATCGCCTGGCTCTTGGCGATCTCCCCCTGGAGATCGACGATGCGTCCTTCAGCGGCGGAAGTCAGCTCCACGAGCTGATCCCCCCGGGTCTGGCGAAACTTTTTCAGCGCCGCCTGCTTGCGTGTGGCATCCGCGACGATGGCTTCGGGCGTTCCGCCCACCGATCTTCCCAGGGCTGCCAGCGTGACATTGATCACCTGCTGACGGGCCTCCTCCGAGACTCCGGCGGGCATATGGCTGAGCATATCCAGGGCCTGCTCCGCCGTAAACGGAACCGTCAGCACCCCGGCCTGCGTGTACAGGACCTCGAAGTTTATCAGCCCGTCGGCATCCACCGGGCTCCCCCCGCTGTCAGCCGCTGCCGAAGCAGCCACGGGGACCGAGTTCAGCCGCTGCCGCTCCTCCCGCCGCTCCTGAATTTTCAGTGCTCCGTCCAGCTCGTCCCACGACGATTGCGGCACCGGTTCCGGCGGCGGAGGAGGGGGCGGGTCTTTAATATCGACAACGGCCTTTAAGGCCCGTTTCCAGAGCGGATCATTGAGCATAGTGGTTACGACGTAACGTTTTCGCGATTATACCCGATGGCACGGAGCGAACGCGGAGTCGCTTTTTGTGCCGCTCATTTCATATCGCTATGCCACTGAGCGGCGGCTTCGTTCAGGGCATCATACGGCGGCAGATCGATGGTCGTGTACTGCGGCTGGAACTGGGCGCGTGAGTTCGGCCCAAGGCGGGCAGAGAGGGTCGCCGCGCCATTTTGTGACGGGCGAAAGAAGTATTGAACCCCATCATCGAGGGCTTCCGGCTTGCCGATGAAGTCTAAGAAGGCGAGGGCGGTGGCCTTCTGGGCAGGAGAGATCCAGGCCGCCGACAGCAGAGTTGCCGTTTGATCGGAGACGGCGGTCGGCGAGGGATAGATGATCGCAAAGTTCGGGTCGCGCTCGACTGCCGCCAGGGCGGCACTCTCATAGGCGGTGATGAAATCGCGGGAGCCCGGGTTGGCGGTGTAGGCTTTCTCCAGAGAGCTGGACCCGGTCGCCAGCGGGTCCCGGACATACGCCCGGTTGATCTGGCTCAGATATGTCGCAAACTCCGGCGTCCCCGCGGCGGCGGCAAGATCATTGGAGCTGTGCAGCCTTCCATACTCGGAGATGATCAGCGACATGGTGAGCGTCCCGCTGCTGGCATTGAGCGGGTCGGCGTAGGCAAAACGGAATTTCCCCCAGGGCGCTTTGCGCTGCCCCATGCTGAGCTGGCGTATCCCCGCCCACGGAGCAGGGCCGGACAGAATCGGACGCAGGAACACGGCTTTTGCTCGGGTCGTCAGAAACACCAGCGGGCTCTTAAAGAGGGTGCGATAGACTTGAGTATTGCTCACTTCCGCGATCTGCGCCCCGCCATGTTCTTTCGGCCAGAGGTCCGCCAGTCGATAGACCCAGACGGGGCTGGAAGGGCTCCAGATGGTCGGCTGAGACTTGCCGGCCAGAATACCCTGCATGGCATCACGCGATTCGGCAAGCTGCAAAGAAGCCTTTCCCGATGTCGTCTGGGCATTGAACTTGTCGATTTCGGCCTGCATCCATTTTTGCTTGGTCCCCGAGGTAGAGATGAGAATATCGCCGCCCTCCGCCTGCTGCGGGGTCAATCCGGTCCCCGCGCCGCTGCTCGGTGCCGGGCCTCCCTGCCGGGCCGTGAGAAGGCCGCGGCAGGAGCGTACTCCGAAGAGGATAGCTGCGAGCAGCAGAATGAGAAGGACCCAGCCGCCGGGCTTGATACGCGTGATTTGCATGAATGCCTCTTAATTTTTCGCCGTTTTCTTGGTTTTCACTGGCGTTTCCGGCAGCAGGGTTCCAGACATATCCAGCCGGGCAGCCGGATCGGAATGACCGGAGACGAAAATGAGAACCGATTTCAGCAGCGGGCCAGGCGCATGACCGGCCAAAATCACGGTAACGCGGACTTTAAGACTCGCTCCGGGAAGCAGGATCGGAATGGGGTGGCCAGCGTCTAAAACTTCTGATCCCATCATCACTACGCCGGTGGTGCAGTGGCAGGTAGGCTGAAGCCGGTCCACGGTCAGCGGGTAGTCGGCGGTGTTACGCAGCTCGAACTCGGCCTGTGCGAGGCCGGGTGCCGGCAGGGACCGCGTCCCAAATTTATACACCCCAGCATTCGAGGCTGCCAGTGTGATTGCTTTTCCAGCGGACACACGCAGGCCCACGAACGGAAAGCCCGGGGCGGGGGCGGCCCGAGCAGGAAGACTGACAAGCAAAGAGGTTCCGGCGAGCAGAAAGAAGTATGTGAGCAATGAGCGGCAGATATTTAGCACAAGCGGGGTGCCTCCTCGGTCGCATTCACCATCGCCGGGATGATTTCCTGCATTCATCAGATTTTCATATTCGGGGGGTAAGATTACAGTAGAATGCACTGTTTCCAGGAAAAACTTAGGAGAAACTCATGAAAATCACAGCAAAGCGGTTCGCGCCGGCACTGGCCGGTCTCGGATTCATTGTCCTTCTCTGCGCTCCTACTCCGCCGGCGCATGCTCAGTTCCCCGGACCGCCGCCTGATGGCCAGTTCGGTGGCGGCGGACAGCCCGGTGGCGGAGGCCAGTTCGGTGGCGGAGGGCAGCCAAATCGCCGCCCGCCATTTGCCAATGGCACGGTGACTGCCGTCGACTCGGCATCGCGAACCCTCACAATTTCTTCGCCCTTCGGCGGCCAGCCCGAAGTTATTCAGACTGAGGCAGCGACGAAAATCCTGTCTCAGGACGCAGCGACCCTCTCCGACCTGAAAGTCGGCGATCAGGTCCAGATTCAGGGTATCCCGACAGGTATCAGTGCCTCATCGATCACCATCGGACAGTCGCCTCTGCCGAACTTTGGCGGTGGACGCGGCCCCGGCGGCGGACCAGGGAATGGCGGCCCCGGCGGGCCAGGTAACGGCGGACCAGGCGGAAACGGCACCCCACCGATTCGAGGTCAGGCTTCCGCGAGTGGAACCGTGACTTCGGTCAAACCCCTGACGATTTCTCTGGGACAGGGCATTTCGGTAACTCTGACGCTCGCTTCCACGGCGAAAGTCACCAAGTTCACCCCGGTCCTACTAAGCGGCATCAAAGTGGGCGATAAAATCGTCAGCACCGGACAAAACAATGACGACGGCACATTCGCCGCGACGACCATTGGTGTCAATATCGACATGGCAGCGATGGGCATGGGCGGACGAGGCGGACCCGGTGGATTTGGGCGTGGCAATCGGGGCCAGGGCGGTGGCAATGGCGGGTTTGGCGGTGGACCCGGCGGCGGACCTGGTGGTGGACCTGATGGCGGCCCAGGACCCCGCGGCGGCGGACCTAATGGCGGCCCAGGTAACTACGGTCAATAGAACCTGAACGAGAATCCACCCCGGTACTATGTGCCGGGGTGGATTCTATCTTAAGACTTTACGACGCCCACCAGAATGCACACATCATCACTGGCCACATCCCCGCGCGATGCCCTCCCCACACCCTCGACCAGCCGCAGGGCAACCGCCTCAGATATGAGCTCGGTGGTCGCGGATTCCTGGGGAGTACAGGGCAGCTTCAGCAGTGCCTCGACCCCGTCGATCCCCAGCATCTTCTGCCGATTTATTCCACATTCGGTAATTCCATCCGTAAAAAGCGCCAGCACATCTCGAGTGGAAAGAGTCACCTTTCGCTCGGTGTACACAGCACTCTTTACCACGCCCAGAACGGGACCAGTCGGCATCAGATGTTCAATCGCACCGGTGTCAGCCCGGAGTATCAGCCCCGGTTCCTGGCCGCAGTTCACATAAGTCAGGACATGCTCGATGTGGCCGTACACGCCCACGAACAAAGTTGCAAACCCGGTTAAAAGCTTCTGCTCCACCAGAACCGCATTGAGATTCGTAAGTGCCTCAGCCAGCGTATTATTGCGAAAGATTGCGTAACGCACCATGTTTCGCACGGTCGCCACCTCGACCGCCGCCGCCAGCCCCTTACCCGAAAGATCTCCAACAACCAGGGCTGTGCAGCCGTCTTCCACCGGAAAAACGTCGTAAAAATCGCCCCCAACCCCAGCTTCATCTAGGGCAGCCTTGTAGTACTTGGTCAGTGACAGGCCAGGAATATCTTTCGGGAGAGCCGGTGTCAATGCTGCCTGGAGCTGATTGGCAATGATGCGCTCCCGCTCCGCAAGATGCTCCCGCTTCAATTCCAGGGCTTTTCGCTCACTAACATTTTGGAAGTAGATCGAGAGGCCATCCGGAGCAGGATGGGCCCGGACCTCAAACCAGGTGGAAAGCGGCTCATAGTATTCTTCAAACGTGATCAGCACCCCTTCTTCAGCGGCGCGATGGTACAGCAAATAAGCTCTGGTACCGACCGCCTCAGGGAACTCCTCCCAAATACTTTTCCCCAGAAGCTCCTCACGCGTGCGATGCACCAGGCGTTCGGCCTCGGCATTGAGGAAAGTAAAGCGCCACTCGGTGTCAAGCGCATAAAAAGCGTCCGAAATGCTTTCCAGGATGCCGATCGTACGCAGGTTTGCCTTATGGAGCGCAGCCTCCGCAAGGCGATGATCTTCGATATCCGTCACTGTCCCAACCCACCGCAGGATCTGCCCCTGGTCGAGCACGGGCACCGAGCGGCTCAGGTGCAGGCGGTACGCTCCCCCCATTTGCCGGAGGCGGTATTCAACCTCGCTGGTCGTCTTTGCTTGCACCGCCGCGTTCCAGGCGGCGGATGCTTGCGCCTGATCGTCGGGATGAATGAAATTTTTCCACCCCACGCTCTGCGTTTCCTCAAAGGTCAGTCCCGAATAGTCGTACCAGCGTTGGTTGTAGTAGTTGATGCCTCCATCCGGTCCAGCGGTCCAGGCAATATGTGGGATGGCATCCACGATAAGCCGATAGCCCTGCTCGCTTTCGCGCAAGGCTTCTAACTGACGCCTTTCGTCTTCTGCTGCCTTGCGGGCATTGACGTTCTGAAAGAAGACCGAGATGCCCTCGGGAGAGGGATGGGCCCGGACCTCGAACCAGCCATTCAGCGGCGGATAGAACGCCTCAACCGAGACGGTGATTTTTTCCGTCACGGCGCGCCTATACTCCAGCTGAAATATGGTTTCTACTGCGTCTGGAAACTCTTCCCAGATGATTTTCCCCAGCAGATCCTCACGGGTACGATTGAGCAGCAGCTCCGCCTGGGAGTTGATGTAGGTGAAACGCCACTCAGTATCGAGGGCATAGAACGCGTCAGTGATACTCTCCAGAATGCTGGTGGTCCGCTGGGCGACCTCCTGACGACGACGCTCTTCCTCTGCTTCTTTGCGAGAGCTGATGTCCCGAAAGAAGATTGAGAGGCCGTTAGGCGAGGGGTAAGCACGTATCTCAAACCAGACATGGCGCAGCGGGTAAAACTTCTCAAAGGCCGCGGGGGTCTGCGTAGCAGCGACCAGCCGGTACTGGCGCTCTACCTCCGTGCCAAGCTCGCTGGGGTATTCTTCCCAGATATTTTTTCTCAGCAGGCTTTCTTTCGGGCGTGCAAGTATTCGCTCCGCTTCGGAGTTGAGGTAGGTGAAGCACCAATCGGTATCGACGGCGATAAACCCCTCAGCAATACTTTCCAGAAGGTGCTCAGTCTGGGCTTGCGCCGCCTGGAGTGCCGCATCCGCGACGCGGCGCTTCACAGCCTGACTTCTTTGCGTGGCAACTTTTTCCTGGTAGCTGCGAAAAAGCTCCGCCAGGGCAGGGTCTTCCGCCAGGAGTGGCCCCAGATTGTCCAAGACGCGCCGGTCCACTTCGCAGGAGATCTCCGGATGCGTCTCAACCCAGGTATGGCAGGTCTCGATATAGGTGAGATAGAGGGTCAAGCTGTTGAAAAGTGTGGGGCCGAGCACCTGAGCAAGTCTCTCCCGGCACCGCTCCGACTGAGCATCCGCCAGAAACAAAGCCGTGGCGCAGGCGATCAGGGCCTGCTCCTGAGGCGAGTCCGGAGCAGGGAAATCCGTTGGGTGGAGAGGGAGCGTGCCGAGGATGTCGAGATGTCCTTCCAAATCCGCTTCGAGAGGTGGCGGCGTTTCCAGCAGCGCGAGCACTTGACGGGCCGTCATCCCCAGAGGCCACAGGGCGGAGGAATGGCTGACCATGCAGTGGGGCGCGACACAAAAACGGGAGAGGTAGACGTTCAATCGCTCCAAAAAAAGCGCAGGGAGGGGGCTGTCGACGTAGGCCAACACAGTCTGCTGCCACAAATTCTCCAGAACCTGCGGCATGGGCAGGGCGGGTTCATAAAATGGAGGCAGAAAGCCAAAAGTCTGCACGATCTCGGCAGAGATTTGTTCGCTCGAGCGCACAGTTCGTGCAATTTGAGGCATTTTAGGAGTCTTTCGCTACTGTCAATGGTTATTATAACATACAATTTGCTTTACTTCTTAAATTCTCCCGCGCGACACGGAATTTTATGGATTTCAAGGGCTTTATTGCATAAATGCTTGGGATTGATTTATGCAACAAAGCCCTTCGTAATTCGTAGATCATCGTATTTTTCCCAGATCACTTCCGCGGCATCGGACAAAAGGGAGAAAAGTGACGAGGCCGTAAAAAAGTACGCAGAAAAAAAGTACGCAGAGAATGATTGGAACGATGGTGTCTCCGTGCATAATGCTGTGAGACACTGCTGGAACAGAAAAGGCTGCGCCAGGCGCTGGCGTGCCACCTGAATGCTCTCACCCCGCAAGGAAACCGACCATGGATCAAGAAAACAAACTCATCGTCACCATCGCACACGACTATCTCTGGGTATAGTGCCAGCCACTGGTGGTATTTGTGAGTGAGGATATAAGGTGCAAAGGAAGGGCAGCGCATGGGTATACTTGTTTAATTATGGCAGTTCGGACGATAGACTTTTTAACATACGGTTTTGATCCCGATAGACTGGTACAGGTAGATGTCGTGGATGGCCTCACAGTGGAAGACTTGAGCCAAATAGATGCGGAGTGGGAAACTCCGATGTTTGCGTTGGTTGCAGAGATGACGTGTGCTGGCTTCTCGTCTGATGAATTGCCGCCAAGCTGGGGCTGGTGTATGCGTCAATTGTTTGAGGATGAACTCACTTCAATATCTACCATTATTGGTATTGAGCATGAGAACGAATGGGAAGGAGTGATGTTGGTCTATACTGATCCGCGACCATGTTGCCACCAGCGAGACGCTAACGGCATTTATTTAGCATATATTGCGGCTGCACCTCGTAACCTTGGCTACTACCTTGGCTTGATTGACAAAAAGCCGACCTTTGATGATGTCGGCGAAGTTCTGCTCTCTGTTCTGGCAAGAAAAAGTGTCGAGTGCGGCTGCCACGGGCGCGTCATTTTGCATGCTGCTGAAGGTTCAGAAGAATTATACCGAAAATGTGGTAGAACAGAACTAGGACCTGATAGTTTACATCCGTCAAAATTGACTCGATTTGAAATTACGGAAGAACGAGCCAAGAATTTCTTGGGGGTAAAATAATGAACACGTCTATCACAATTGAGCAAGCACGAGCACGGCGCAAGCATTTCGGTTCCCGAAATGCTGCTCCTTTCCACACCATGTCCCATGATAGTAAATACGTTACTCAGGCCAGCGTCGATCAACGTCAGCCAAAAGTATGTATGATTACGGCAGATCAACCAGTCACCGCAAAAGTGCTTGTTTCTGCTTAGTTCACTATGTAGAAATCCTAGATTGATTATGTTGCAGGCCCTGAAGGAAATACCTTCAGGGCCTGCATTATTTTTGGCTTGTATTTCCCGCGCCTGCGCTACTATTGATATTAAGGAAGGTTGAAAGAAAATCGCAATGTCAGGGTATGGAATCTTTTAGTCGTGCTGTGCCATATTGTGCAAAAGGCACTATAATAGAGATATGAGAGTTACTATTTGTCACGACTATCTTTGCCCCTGGTGCTGGGTCGGCTTCTTTCAGGCCAAACGCCTGAAAAAAGAGTTCCCAGGGATACATCAGGTCTGGCGCGGCTTTGAGCTGCTGCCCGAGGAGCTGGGGCCGCTGCCGGAGTTTTCGACCGCACCGAAGGACCCAGCTGCACCTCCATCCAGGTTCGAGCTCTTCTCACAGGCCGAAGGGGCACCCGTGCCGCCAGGGCGGACCATCGGCGCTGTTCGCACCCACTTTGCCTTGGAAGGCGCGGCCTATGTTCAGCACAAAGCGCCTGAGCTCTTTGATACCTACAACGAGGCCGTTTACCGGGCCTTCTGGGAACAGTCGGAAGACATCAGCACCCTGGAAGTGCTGGGCCGGCTGGCCGGAAGCGCAGGTCTGGCTGAGGCTGATTTTCTCTCCGCCGTCTCGTCCAGCGCCTATTTTGATGAGATCATCCGCTTCGACGCCGACGCCTACGCCGCCGACGTCCGGCACGTCCCGACCTTCATTTTCCAGGGCGAACGCTGCGCCGAGGCTCCCTACGCCACGATTCGCGAACTCGCCGAACGGCACTTAATCTGGTATGATAAAGCATAACTTAAAGTTTAAATTAAAACCGCATATTTGCGGCCGAGGCCCCGCCCGCACCGGAGCGGCGCTTGGGCTTTCAGGCGCAAAATTGCCACAGAGTAATGCAGAAAGAAGAGAAGTATGAAATTCGTTTGCTACCGTGAGTTCGACGATCCGCAGGAGCCAATCCTGCCAGGCGTTCTTTACCAGGGCCGCACCCTCCCTCTGACCCGCGTGGTCGCGGTCGCCGAAGCCCTTGCTCCGAAGGGGCTGAGCGTTCCCGACGATCTCTTCGCCGTCATCTCCAAACTTGCGAGCTACGGCAAAGCCCTGCGCGAGCTGGAAAAGGCCCGAATATTGGACAAGATCTGGCCGGAAGCGGGCGTGACGTTCGCCGCCCCCCTGCCCCGCCCGCACCGGATTCTCTGTATCGGGCGCAACTACGCCGAGCATGCAAAAGAAACGGGCAGCGATGTGCCAAGCGAGCCGATCGTCTTCCAAAAAGCGTCCACCAGCGTGATCGCGTCGGGCCAGCCAATCGTCCTGCCGCCGAATGTCGGCAATGTCGATTTTGAGGGCGAGCTAGCCGTGGTGATCGGCGTGGCGGGCAAGAACGTCAGCGAAGCCGAGGCCCTGAGCCTCGTCGCCGGATACACACTGTTCAACGACGTCACCGCCCGTGATGAGCAGAAGCGGGCCATCGCCAAAAGCCTGCCCTGGTTCCTCTCGAAAAGCTATGATACGTTCGGACCCCTGGGTCCCTGCCTCGTAACTCCCGACGAGATTCCCGACCCGCAGAACCTGACGCTGACTCTGGCCGTGAACGATGCCGTCAAGCAGGAAGTGAACACGTCGGAGATGCTGTTCACCATCCCCGCCCTGATCGCTTACCTGTCCCGCCACTTCGCCCTCGCGCCGGGCGACGTCATCGCGACCGGAACCCCCTCCGGCATCGCCCCCCTGCACCCCGGTGAACTTGTGGAAGTACGTATTGCTGAGATTGGCACCCTGGCCAACCCGGTAATTGGGGAAGATGACCTCTTCTAAGTACCTGTGCACAAGTAATCTGGGATTTCTTCCTCAGCCCCAGAGGGGCTTTCTCCGAATAGCCCGGCCTTTTAAGGCCGGGTGCGAATGCCGGGAAACATATGCGCGGCTACTTAGCCCGCTGCGCCGATTCTAGCGAAAAGAGAGCCGCCCTGCCATCACTGGCGGGGCGGCTCTCTTTCTGCTATAATACAAACGAAAAGACAGCCTGTAAGGGGCTGCCTTTTCAATCTTGCCGAAGGGATGTGGTCTCCTTGACGCAAGGAACCTGGCGCAAGGCTCTGAAACTCAGAGTCGTTGTGCAGATCATCGCGGCGGTTGCATCCGCAATCACTGCGATTCATCAGCTACTCAAAAAGTAGCATAATGGCAAGAAGGTGTCACCTGCAAGTGATGCCTTCTTGTTCTGCTGATAATAGTATAGCGCATAAACACGCATTTGTAAACTACCACTACACAGTATCGGTAGAAGTCGTGACGCACGACAGGGGACTGAGGTAACTATGGCAAGCCACACTCGAACACCAATACGGATCGCCCGCGCGGGCATGGTCGCCGCCGCAAACCCGGTCGCCACGCTGATCGGGATTGACATCCTGCGAGCGGGCGGAAATGCCCTCGATGCCGCCGTGGCCGTGAGCGCGGCTCTCGCCGTTCTGGAGCCGCAGAGCTCACCCCTCGGGGGCGGCGTCATCGCGCTGGTGTGGGATGCCGAGGGGCAGAAGCTCTCCGCGCTTCAGGCGATGGATGCAGGAGCGGCGGATGCCTGGCTGGCCGCGCTGGAAACCTGGGGCACACGAACACCCTTGGAAGCGCTCGCCCCGGCAATCGCACTCGCCGACGACGGGTTCGCCCTCTCGGCCGCGCAGTGTGAGAGGCTGAAATCCCAGGACTTACTCTCGGACGAATTGCCAAATACCCTACGGCCCGGCGCGGTTCTGTGCCAGCCGCTCCTCGCCCGAACCCTGAAGCAGATCGCCAAGGGCGGCAGAGAAGCGTTGGCAGAGGGCGAAGCTACTTCGCAGCGCGCGCAGATTACGGAGCCGATACGCACGACGTATCGAGGTGTCGACCTTGCCGAAAGTCCCGGCGCCGCACCGGAGAGCAGCCTGGGATCGAGGCTCCGCACTCTGGAGCGTATTGACCTCGCCGCGCTCAGCCCGGAAAGTGCCGAAGCGATTCACCGAATCGCGGGAGCGAGCAAAGAGCATCTGGGCCGCAGTGCCGCGCAGA
>JANXMY010000179.1 GCA_025354405.1 Armatimonadota bacterium | reverse complement strand
GGCAAGCAAGCCGAACCCTAGCCCGTCAAACGGTTCATCCCCACGTGCGTGGGGCAGACCCCTGACTACTGGAGATACTATGACTACCTACCGGTTCATCCCCACGTGCGTGGGGCAGACTATACGCTCCGTTGGAATGTTGTATAATAATACGGTTCATCCCCACGTGCGTGGGGCAGACTCTAGAAAGGTGTCTACTATTTCACGAGAAGCAGCCTCATTTTTTCGCCGTATTTTTTCGCCGCAGATTTCTATTGTAGCGAGATTATCCGCTCCTTGATTATCCGCTCCTTAGAGATAGTATGCTTTTTAGAGATAGTATGCTCCTCTACTACTTCACGCGGCTCAGACACAACAGACCGAAGCCAAAGCCCTTCCCGGCTCCGATCCCGCCTGCCAGAGCGGAAAGGAAGGCTTCCGCGTCCATCACCCGCAGGACGCCTTCAAACTGGACGGCACTGAAGACGGCTTTGTGGCCTTTGGCCTGACATTCCGGCGGACGCTCGGAGATCTCCGTCGCGGTCAGAAGCGCGAAGCCGTTTTCCGAAGCCTTGCGCGACAGCCAGGCCAGACGCTCCTCCGGGCGGTAAAGGCCAAGCCGCTTCCCATCGCGGCGCACGGTCGGGTTGGCCCGAAGGCGAAAGGACAGCAGTTGGCCGGTGCTCAGCGCAGGGGCGAAAGACTTGACCTGGGGCGCATCTCGCAGATAGTCAGGCGAGGCTGTCAGGTTTTGCCAGGACGGTGGTCTCTGGGACTGCACCAGCAGGCGCAGACTAAGCCCACCGGCCCCTTCTTCCACGCGGAACAGGCAGCGGGCTGCAGATTGCCCTTCCGGGCCTTCACCGAATGCTTTTGCCAATGTTCGGTGCATCTCATAGGGATCGCGCAGTTCGGCCTGCACCTGGCGCGAGCGCGGGTTGAGTGTCAGCTGTGAGAGGTAGAGCATCAGAGAGCCTCCAAGGGGTAAACATCGACCAATCGAACGGGCGGATTGAGCAGTCGGCGCACCTGCCGAAAGCCGTACTGCCGGGCGGCATTCAGGCGCAGGGAGTCCTGACGGGCCAAAGGCCCATCAGGATCTTCGATAAATGTTTCCAGCACGCGCTCCTGCTCTTCGCGCCGAATGCGTCTCTGCGCGTGGCCGCTATGCAGATGAGACCAGGGGACGTGCCGGAGCGCATGTTCTAGGTTCTCGTAATCCTCTGTCAGCCGCTCGAAAATAGGTCGTGTCGGTATGCAGGCCTTTCGGCCTAGGAACAGTGTCCATCGCGGGCGGCGCAGGGCGGCGACGCATTCCGCCAGCAGGTCCGGCGGGCCATCCAGAACGGCCAGGAATGCGGCGTCTTCCAGATAAAAACGCGGCGAAAGGATCGTCGCCGGGCGTACGTCGGGGTCGGCTCGCAGGGCCGCCGCAGACTTGGTTCCCCCCGAGACCTTGAAGTCCCCCCCTGCCGTCGGCAGAAAGTCCGTGATGGTCTGAAAATCTTCCAGAACGCGTCCTGGATGCTCCACCCGCACCCCAAGGTGCAGGGCCGAATCCAGCTCCTCCAAACGCCGGTCGCCCCGCTCGTAGCCCAGAGCGCAGCCCAGCAGCCCAATAATCCCGGATTTGGTCGGCTCCGGCTGCGTGTCCCGCACGTCCCACCGCGACCGCCCACCCCACGATTGCAGCGGCCCTTCCAGCCGCAGGATCAGGAGGGGCTTACCCATGACCGATCACCTCCGCAGCCTTTACTGCCTTGCTCGCTTTTTCTGGCTCGCTAGATTTAATTGGCTCGCTAGATTTAATTGCCTCCGTCAACCGGGCGGCGAGATGATTCAGGTCGGGGATGCGCTCGGTTCCGGAAATCGCAAAGTCGAGATACTCTGGAGCCAGCAGCAGGCGGGCCGTCGCTTCCAAATTGAAGCCTGTCGTCAGGGCCTCAATATGGGGGCCAAACTGATGCAGGGAGGCTCGTACCAGGTCATCCCCCTTGCCCGCCCGTGCCGGTTCCACAAACGCATTGGCGTAGGAGACTGGTGTTCGGCCCGGCCGCACCTCTACCAGCACGGCAGACGGCAGCTGATGCGCGGCAAAAGAGTTCTGCTTGCCCGTTGGGGTCACCATTACCAGCGCCTTCACTAGAGCCGCCGCCGTTCGCGCTGCCAGGTCACGCGCGGCCATCATCTCTGCCTGCGGCACTTCTTTGCGGCGGTAAGGCCCCGCGCCGGTCAGATTATCGACCAGAGCTTCCACATCTATGGAAAAATATTTATAGTAGCACGCGGAGTTAAATTCCACGTCGCCAATCATATCCGCACCAGCATCTTCCTGCGTTTCAGACACTCCCTGCAGGTCGTCTACAGCAGTAAAATAATCAAACTCATGATCTACTTTATGCGTGGACAATGCATGGGCTACCTGGCAGGCCGCCTCGACATCGCGGAATGCCTCCGATGTGGTCATACGGCCAAAGAGTGCCATATCCACGGTAACAGGCCGGAACCCTGTAAGAATGGCGGCTTTCTGCATCTCCGCCGCTTTCAGAGCTTGAAACTCCTTGGGCGTTTTTCCCTCCGCTGATGCTTTTAGAACGCCGACTACTGCATCGATATCCCTCTGAGTCAAGAACATCGACTGGGCGGTTAGATACTTGCCACTTTTGGCATCCTGGGCGGCTTCCTTGCCATCTTTGTTGCCGAA
>JANXMY010000152.1 GCA_025354405.1 Armatimonadota bacterium | reverse complement strand
CCGGGCCATTCCAGGCGTTTGGCGGCGAAGCAGGCGGTTTCCTGACCTTCGTAGCGGGCGATGATCGCCAGAGCGAGGTCGATCCCAGCGGTAATTCCCGCCGAAGACATCAGTTTGCCGCCGCCGTTGACGACGCGGGCGCCTTTGACGACGTGGACTTTTGGGAACTGTTTGGCGAGATTATCAAGCTGGGCGCAGTGTGTGGTGATTTGATGGCCATTCGCCAGGCCGGACTTCGCGAGGATGAAGGCTCCCGTGCAGACAGACGCGATTACCTCCGCGGTGTCATGGGCATTGAGCAGGAATTCAAGGATATGCAGGGGGAGATTCTCATTGCGGGCACCCGGACCGCCAGGAATAATGATAATATCGGCATCGTGCGCCTGTGCCAGAGACTTGTCCGGCAGAATGCACAGGCCGTTTGCCCCGGTCACGGTGGATCGTCGGTCGGCGACCGTTTGAACGTGGAAAGCGGGCTTGTCACTCCATTTGCCGGCAATAACCCGGCGGCAGGAGGCCAGAGCTTCATACGGGCCGCAAAAGTCGAGTTCATCTACTCCATCATAAAGCAGCACATCAACAGTTTTCATCGCGTTTGCCTCTCCGATTTTAGTTTAGTTCCGACTGGTTTCCTGTCCTATTTCTTAGCGGTTAACTCCCCGGCCATTCCATTCGTCGCGCCGTCATCCGCGCCGCTTCGCGTCCTTCGTAACGCTCGACCACGGCGAGGGCCAGGTCGATTCCCGCCGAAATCCCGGCGGAAGAGATGAGATCATTGCCGTCGGTCACCACGCGCTGACCCGTTACAACGTGGATTCTTGGGTACTGCCGGGCAAGCTCATCGGAGGCGGCATGGTGGGTCGCCAGCCGTCGTCCATCGGCGATGCCGGTCCGGGCGACGATGAACGCGCCGGTGCAGACAGAGGCGATCAATTCGGCGGTGGCAGTGGCCTTTGCGAGATACTCCAGCAGCAGCGATGAGACTGCGCTTTCCTGACGTGCGCCCGGCCCGCCGGGAACCAGCACGATATCGGATTCCAGTGCCTGTGTCACGGACTTGTCGGGCAGCACCTGGACCCCGTGAGCGCAGCGGATACTGCCGACGCGGGCGGCGATGGTTTCGACCAGAAATGCCGGTTTATTGGTCCGTTTGCCGTCCACCACCTTCCGGCATGATGCCAGCACTTCGAGCGGTCCGCAAAAATCCATTTCGTCCATGCCGTCATAGAGCAGCATTGTCACAGTTTTCATAATCAGTGGTTCACAAGCTGAAGGGACTTCTCAGTGCCAGAACTTCAGTAAAGACTCGAAAATCGCACGGCCATCTGCGGAGCCCAATGCCGGATCGGCGGCCCGTTCTGGATGTGGCATCAGGCCCAGCACGTTGAAATTCGCACTGGCGATCCCGGCGATATCGTCGGTCGAGCCATTAGGGTTGGAGGTCTCCGTGCGGGTGCCGTCGGCATCGCAGTAGCGGAAAAGGATACGATTCGCGGCATCTAATTCAGCCAGTACAGCTTCGTCGCAGACATATTTGCCTTCTCCATGTGCGATGGGGACTTGGATAATCTGTCCGGGCGACAGCGCACCCGTAAACGGAGTGTCGGTGTTTTCTGTCCGTAAGTGTATCTGCTTGCAGACAAACTTCTGGCCATCGTTGCGCACCAGTGCCCCGGGCAGCAGATGCGATTCGCACAGCACCTGGAAACCGTTGCAGATGCCCAGTACCAGGCCGCCTTTTGCCGCAAACTCATGGGTCGCGATCATCGCAGGCGAAAAGCGGGCGATCGCACCGCAGCGCAGGTAGTCCCCATAAGAGAAGCCGCCAGGCACAATGACGCAATCGACGGCTTTAAGATCAGAGTCTCCATGCCACAGGTACTCGACCGGCTGCCCGAGCACGTCTTTGACCGTGTAATAGGCATCCTGGTCGCAGTTGGAGCCGGGGAATTTAATGACGCCAAACTTCACTCAATTACCTCATAGCGATAATCTTCGATGACCAAATTTGCGAGCAGCTTCTCACACATCTCCATGATGTGGGCATCGCGCTGCGGTCCGTCGGCGACTGTCATCTCGATATACTTGCCAATCCGCACCTGCTCCACGCCTTCGTAGCCAAGCTGATGCAGGGCACCCTGAACGACTTTGCCCTGAGCGTCCAAAAGGGACGGCTTGAGGGTGATATAAACTTTGACCTGCGCCATAAATGCTCCTGATGTGTTCCTGTAATTTTTGAAATTCTTCCGATGTCAGGCCCGAGCAGGACGAGTGGTTCCAAACCACCCGATAGGTAAAGCGTCCTTCGGACGTCGGATTCGGACGTCTTCTCCTACACCCGGAGGGTGCCTCACCTAGCGAGTGGTTTTCAACCGCTCGCTCTCACCCGCTCGATATTTCATAATATTTTACCACAGTTGTAAAGCGGCACGATACTGGTATTTAATTATACCTCTGATCACTCGGATTCGCAGAGCTGACTTAATGCTTCATCTCCTCGATATGACGTACCAAAGATGACGCCAGGCCGGTGTAAGTCGCCGGGGTCAGAGCGAGGAGGCGCTGCTTATCGTCCTCTTGTAAGTCCAATGCCGAGATAAACTCCCGCAGGGCATCTCGGGTGATCCCGGCCCCCCGGGTCAGGTCTTTCAGCTTCTCGTAAGCATCGGGGACCCCCGCGCGGCGCATGACTGTCTGCACCGGCTCGGCCAGGACTTCCCAGGCGGGGTCCAGGTCGCGGGCGAGAGCGATGGGGCTGACTTCCAGCACGGAGAGGCCGCGCAGGGTGGCGTGCAGGGAGACGTAGGAGTGCGCGACGGCGGCGCCGATATTGCGGAGGGCCGACGAATCGGTCAGGTCGCGCTGCATCCGCGAAATCGGCAGTTTCGTCGCCAGGTGCGTCAAAAGTGCATTGCTGATGCCCAGATTGGCCTCAGAGTTCTCAAAGTTGATCGGGTTGACTTTGTGCGGCATGGTCGACGAGCCGACTTCTCCGGCGACGACACGCTGCTTGAAGTAGCCGAGGGAGATATAGGTCCAGACATCCTGGTCAAAGCCCAGCAAAATCGTGTTGAAGCGCACCAGGGCATGCGCCAGCTCGGCGATCGTATCGTGGGATTCGATCTGGGTCGTCAGCGGGTTGAAAGTCAGGCCGAGGCGCTCGACAAATTGGCGCGACAGGTCCTCCCAGGGCAGATCTGGGTAGGCGACGGAGTGGGTGTGGAAGTTGCCCACCGTGCCGTTGAATTTACCAAGATATTCCAGAGCTTCGATCTGGCGAAGCTGCCGCCGCCAGCGATGGACGAAGACCGCCAGCTCTTTGCCTAGCGTCGTCGGGCTGGCGGGCTGACCATGGGTGTGAGCTAGCATCGCAACATCTCGCTGCTCCGTCGCCATCGCCGCCACCCGGTCGGTCATACGGTGGGCCAGTGGAAGCCATTTTTGCGTGATCCCGACCTGCAGCATCTGGGCGTAGGCGAGATTATTGATATCTTCCGATGTGCAGCAGAAATGGATGAAGGGAATAGTGTCGGCAAGCGTCGTGCTCCGCAGCTTTTCCTGTAGATAGTATTCGACCGCTTTCACGTCGTGCCGCGTCGTCTGCTCGATCTCTTTGACACGGTCGGCCTGTGCCGGGTCGAAGTCCGCGGTCAGGGCATGCAGAAAGGCCTGCTCCTCTTCAGTAAGCATGCGCAGATCTGTAACTCCCGGCAGCTCAGCCAGAAACAGGAGCCATTCCACTTCCACCCGTACTCGGCACTTGATCAGGGCGAACTCAGAAAAGTCCGCCATCAGGTCCGCCGTCTGCGCGGCGTAGCGGCCATCAATGGGAGAAATCGCGGTCACGGACATAGTGGGTGAAATCCTTTGGTGGGTCAAATTCTCAGTAGTTCAACTTCTCAGTCGAAGAGTATTATACCTCGAGCCCCCGTTCCGGCGGCGTCCGCAGGCAGCGGTCTTTGGAAAGTAAACGTTGGAAACCCGGATAGGAGCAATCCGCCCAGGCTTTACTTCCAGCATAAAGAAGACGAGTGGTTCCAAACCACTCGCTAGGTAGGGCGTCCTTCGGACGTCGGAATAGGACGCAGAAATAGAATAGGCAATTGGTCTGCTTTCCTCACACCCGGAGGGTGCCTCACCTAGCGAGTGACTTTCAGTCACTCGCTTGCTTTTCTCGCTAGGTAGGGCGTCCTCCGGACGTTGGCAGCTAGTTAAGCTTGACACAGGGGGCGATCTTTGCGAACTTCTTGGGGCCGATCCCGGGGACCTGCATCAAGTCCTCGACTTTACCGAATCCGCCCGCCTGGGCACGGTAGGCAAGAATACGGGCAGCCATCGCCGGGCCGACGCTCGGAAGCCGCTGCAGCTCGTCAAGGGTGGCCGTGTTGAGAGCGATCTGCAAGCCCGAGTCGGCGGTGAGCTTGTTGGAATGGCTAGACAGGGAAGTTTTGGCGATTTTACCAGCCGTGTGAATGGAGGTGCTGGGTTGAACGGCCGTGCTGGAAGGGATTGTGCGAGGGTCTGGACTCCCGGAGGCAGGGGGTGCGAGTGTATGTTTTGGGACGAATATCTTCTCGCCATCAGCCAGTTTTTGAGCGAGATTGACCGAATCTAAGTCTGCTCCTGATGCCGGACCGCCTGCCGCAACTATCGCCTGCATAATGCGGCAGCCGGGGGGCAGCGCGTACAAGGAGGGGCGGCGGACGGCACCGGCGACATCGACATAGATCCGCGCGGCCGGGACGGCGGGAGGCGGGGAAGCCGTTGCCGCTATCTCAGGCGGCGTCGATGTGATGACGACCGGCGGCACCTTGTCCTGCCGGTGATTGGAGTATAGTACTGCCCCGCTGCCGAGGAGGCACAAAAGACAGATGGTCAGCAATGCGGCGCGAACTCGAGCATCCTGCATGAGTAGTTCCTCCATGGATCGTCATTGCGAAAAATGCGTATCCCGGATTTCTAATCCGGGTTACACGCGGTGGCTTAACAATCACGGCAACTTTCTATACAACGATATTTACACCACGATGTTGACCAGCTTGCCGGGGACCACGATGACTTTCTTGGGCGCGTTTCCCCCTAGAGCTTCCGCAACCTTTGGGCTGGCGAGGGCCAGAGCCGACAAGGCGGCCTGGTCGGCATCGGCGGGGGCGGTCATCTTGTCCCGGACCTTGCCGTTGATCTGGACCACCAGCGTGATCTCGTCATTTTTGGCCGCTTCCAGGTCGGCTTCGGGCCACGAGTGGCGGTACAGAAAGCCGGACTGGCCGAGTCCTTCGGTCCACAGCTCGTCGGCCAGATGTGGGGCGAATGGCGAAAGAGCGAGTGTCAGAAGCTCCAATGCTTCATCGAGCGCCGCTGAGCGTGTGCCCGCCGGCAAAGAGTTTGCGACATCGTAGCAGGCGTTGACCCACTCCATCAATCCGGCAACGGCGGTGTTGAAACGGAAGTTTTCCAGGTCGTCGGCGACCCGCAGGAGCGTCTGATGCGTTTTGCGCCGCAGGTCACGGTCTTTGCCGACCGCTTCCCCAACCAACTGCCGCCAATTTTTTGTCCAGCCGATGCCGTACTGTGCGACGAGCCGGTAGACCCGGCCCAGGAACTTGGAGGAGCCGCGAATACCTTCCTCGCTCCACTGGACGGTCTCCTCAAATGGGGCGACAAACATCTCATAGACCCGCAGGCTGTCCGCGCCGAACCGCTCGGCCGCTTCATCGGGCGTGACGACATTCCCGGCGGATTTGGACATCTTGGCCCAGCGATAAATAATCTCGTCCGCAGGATATTTGGAAAGATCGTCGGGCTTGACCGCGACCCAGTCCTCGATCTTCTCGTCGCCGCCCTCTTCGCCATCGTCGCCTGCCGACGGCTTGCGGCCCGGCGTATACGCCAGCATCATGCCCTGGTTTCGCAGACGCGTGAATGGCTCGTTGAAGCCCACTAATCCCGCATCGAACAGCACTTTGTTCCAGAACCGGGCGTAGAGCAGGTGCATGACGGCATGCTCGGCCCCGCCGACATAGGTGTCTACGGGCAGCCAGTACTCCACCGCTTCCGGGGAAAACGGGGCCGCTGAATTATGCGGGTCGGCAAAACGAAGGAAGTACCAGGACGAACACGCGAAGCCGGCCATGGTATCGGTTTCGCGCCGTGCCGCTTCGCCGCAGACCGGGCAGGTCGTATGGACAAACTCGGCGATACTCGCCAGCGGCCCTTCGCCGGTCCCCGTCGGCTGGTAATGCTCCACGGGGGGAAGGACAACTGGAAGCTGATCCTCCGGCACCGGCACCGGGCCGCAGCTCGGGCAGTGAATAATCGGGATCGGAACGCCCCAGTAGCGCTGCCGGGAAAGCAGCCAGTCGCGGAACCGGTAGGTCACTACCGGCTTGCCTACACCGTTACCCTCCAGCCAGGCCGCGACCTCGCGCACAGTGTCCTTGCTGTAAGCCCTGCCATCGAACTGCCCGGAATTGACTAAAACACCTTTGTCGGTCGTCGCCGATGTCATCGACTCGCCGGAGACTTCCGCTCCCGGCTCCTGATAGACTGGGACGATCGGCAGGCCGAACTTGCGGGCAAAATCAAAGTCGCGCTGGTCGTGCGCGGGCACGGCCATGATCGCACCGGTCCCGTAACCCATCAGGACATAATCGGCAATCCAGATGGGGACTTGCTTCCCATCGACTGGATTGGCCGCATAAGCGCCTGTGAAGACGCCGGTCTTCTCGCGGCCTTCGGCCTGCCGGTCCATTTCTGTCTCGCGCCCCGCCCGGGCGGCATAGGCCGCCACAGCATCTTTCTGGGCGGGAGTGGTCAGTGCCTCGACGAGAGCATGCTCGGGGGCCAGCACCAGGAAAGTCGCCCCCCAGAGGGTGTCTGGGCGGGTAGTGAAGACGGTGATCGCTTCGCCGCCTGGAACGTCGAAGCGCACCTCCGCGCCTTCGCTGCGTCCGATCCAGTTGCGCTGCTGCTGCTTAATGCCGTCGGTCCAGTCCAGGCCGTCCAGATCGGCGAGCAGCCGGTCGGCATACTCCGTGATCTTCAGGTACCACTGGGGCATGGCCTTCTTCTCGACCAGCGTGCTGCAGCGCCAGCAGCGGCCGTTGACCACTTCTTCGTTCGCCAGCACGGTCTTGTCCTTCGGGCACCAGTTGACGGGGGCATTGCGGCGGTAGGCCAATCCGCGCTTCAGCAGCAGCAGAAAGATCCACTGCGTCCAGTGGTAGTACGCCGGATCGCTGGAGTTGATCTCCCGGTCCCAGTCGTAGGCCATGCCGATCAGGTTCATCTGACGCTTATATGTTGCGGCAAACTCCGCGACCATTGGACCAGGGTTTCGCTGCCGCTTGATGGCCTCATTCTCCGCAGGCTGCCCAAAGGCATCCCAGCCCATGGGATGCAGAACATTGTAGCCCTGCATGGCCTTGAGCCGCAGAAAGGCATCGGTCGGCGCATAGTTCTTGAAATGCCCTACCGACAGCCCAGCGCCGGACGGGTAGGGGAAGAACTCCAGCCCGTAATACTTGGGCTTATTCGGGTCCATTTCGGCATGGTACAGGTCGGCCTCGGCCCACTGTGCCTGCCACTTCTCTTCAATCTCGCGAAAGTGATATTTCTCGTCCAGCGCCATGTGTGCTTTGTGCCTGATTTCCTAGAATTCGATACTCTGTTTGGATGCTTTAATTGCAAAGAGTATACTGTGGGGTGGGAGAGAGTGTCAAGGGAGGGGGAAGCGTGAGAGACGCTGAGGGCGCTGCTGCGAGAAGCGATTTACAAATTGATGTGACGTTGGGTTTTTGGGACCCAGTCCGGATGGCCTTAGGAACCCACCCCGGTACTGCGTACCGACCCTTCCGAAACGGGACGGTGAGCGGGAAGAGATGTGTTGGGTTTAGCCTTCTTGAAATAGTCTTCTGAAAGAGCTTTTCGTCCCATCGATAAACACTCTGTCCACTTCCCGTCCACCCTCCCGTTTCGGGAGGGTCGGTACGCAGTACCGGGGTGGGTTCCTAAGGCCATCCGGTACATTCGGAAGCAGCATACTTCCTCGCAAACACCCCTCTTAACACAAACTTAATGAAAGCTTAACATTCCCTTAACATAAATCTCCGGGTGTAGGCTGTAAACTATATTTGATGCTTTTATATAAAAAGCACCTTCCAAAGGAGATTTTTTATGCGCTCACCCCAGAAACGTGGATTTACACTGATCGAACTGCTCGTCGTCATCGCCATTATCGCGATTCTTGCCGCCATTCTTTTTCCAGTATTCCAGAAAGTCCGCGAGAATGCTCGTCGGACAGTCTGTACGTCAAATATGAAGCAGTTCGCGCTGTCTATCCTGATGTATGCCAATGACAACGATGAAGGCCTCATGCCCGCTTCCGTGGATGCCTGGTGTATCGGGCCGGTGACGGCGAAGACATACAGCTTGACCGAGCGCGGCCCGCACGTCTTCCTGAAGGGATACGGAGCTTCGCAGGGAATGTACGCCTGCCCAGATGACACTGGTATTGGGACAGATCCTGCAAACAACGCCGGCCAGGACAAGACTGCCGGTTTTGTCGGGTATGTCATGCCCGGCGGTACTTCTTTTGCTGACGCTTACGGCCATTCGTACAAATTCACGAAAGAGAACTACTCCATTACGAACTGCACTGCGGCGGGCCTTTGTTACGGCGGAATTAAACTCAAGGCCGGCGATATGCTGGTTTCGCTTGGAACCCCGACCGGCACGGATTCGCTGGGGCATGCTTCCTTCACACCGGGAACCGGCACACAGTCTCCTCCGAACGTCATGACGCTGAACTACTTCTCGAACCCGGCAATGACGAAGATGATGCGCGACCAGAACTGTCCTTGGGATGCTACCCCCGCCAAACCGTTTCCTGCCGGACAATCGACTTGGCACAGCGGCGGCGGCAACTGGGGCTTCGCGGACGGCCACGTCAAATTCCTGAACTACTCGGACAAGACCGGCGCAACCGGTACGGGCATCGTGGAAGGCAATCGCTTCTGTGACGGCCCCACCGGCGCTCCGTTTGCAGGCAGCACGGAGGCGTGTAACAGCGCAGGAATGGTCCGCAGCGCACCATAACCCTATTTTACGATTGACGACCCCGCCCTCACTCTTGAGGGCGGGCTTTTTTCTGGAAGGTCTATCTGAGAATTTATGAAGCACTGGATATTTACGCTCGCTCTGCTGGCAGCTATGGAATCGGCGGGATTTGCCTCCTCCACACAGCCGCTGGCTCCTGCACCGACGGCGTCGTCCGCAATGACGGCCCCACTTGACCCGGACCACTTTACATTTGTGGTTGGCGGGGACAACCGCTCGACGGGGCACGGCTATCCGATGCCGCCGGTCTGGGAAGTGATCTGCCGGGAGATTGGCTGGCTGCATCCGGCGTTCATGCTGACGACCGGCGACGCCATCCAGGGCTACGGCGATACGGTTGCCGAAGCCAATGCCGAGTACGACGTCTTCCTGCGCGATATTTCGCTGACTGGGGTTCCCGTCTTCTGCACGCCTGGCAACCATGAGTTTAGTTTAGACAAAGCATTGCTGCCGGTCTATACAAAGCGCATCGGGGCATTGTACGGCTCGTTCGACTATGGTCACAGTCATTTCGTATCGCTGAATACCACCCCGGTGGCGGCGGACGGTACCATGAAAGGCGGGACGATCGACGAAGCGCAGATGACCTGGCTCCTCAGCGATCTGGAAGCCAACAAGAGTGCGAAGAATACGTTTGTATTCCTGCACCACTATATGTTTGGACCACCCGATCCGGACACGCCGGACATCGACACCGGCTTTGTGAGCACGGAAGCACGAGACCGTATCCACACCGTGCTGGCGAAGTATGGCGTCCGTGCCGTATTCTGCGGACACAACCATATCTACTGGCATCAGGCCAAAGACGGGGTGGACTATTATATCTCTGGCGGCGGCGGCGCACCTCTGGACGCCTCTCCCGAAAAGGGCGGTTACCTGCACTATCTAACCATCGAAGTCAACGACACGAAGCTCACGACGCAGATTTTGCAGCCGGGCCATCTGGAAGTCAGCACTGCCGTCGGCAAGAGTGCTTCTGCAGCCTCGGAACGTCTGCTGGTAACGAATACGAACGACCTGCCGATCACGCTCAGCCACCTGGTCTTCCATGTCGCGGCTCCGCCGACGGGGCAGAAGCTGGGGCTGACGGCAAGTATCCAGTACAAGAACAAAGTCAAGCCTGGCGATGCCCAAATTCTCTCCCAATCGCCTGGTGCAGTTCCGGGGACTCTGGATGTGATCGTCTCAGCTGTAGCGAAGAAGGCTCGTACGGAAGAAATTACTCTCAGCCCGGTACTCGCAAAACCCTAGATTCCGTGCTACAATAGGGGAACTAAGCCAAATTCCGAACCTTCGTTTGGCTCCTTAGCCGGGAGATATCTTACCGTGTTGAAATGGTCGCGTGTGCGGCTTTATCTGTCGATCCTGTCCTGCGAGGGAATGTTTGCCACCTGGCGGGAGCGAATTCAGTTCGCTCCCGCTCCGAAACTGCGTCTTGAAGAGACGGGGCGCGGAGGGCAAACACTTGCCCTGCCACGCTTTTACGATTATGCCGGCGCACTTCATATTCACTCCACCTACAGTGACGGAGCGGGGACGGTCGCGCAAATCGCCGAAGCTGCGAACCAGGCTGGTCTTGATTTTCTGGTACTCTGTGATCATTCCAGCCTTCAGGCACGGGTGGATGGGCAGGACGGCTGGCGCGGCCGTACACTCGTCCTAATTGGCACGGAAGTGACGACGGATACCGGCCACCTGCTGGCACTCGATGTCCCGGACAGCTTTCTGCCCGCTTCGGGAGATGCAGTGGAAGCGCAGAAGTCCATTCTCGGCAGCGGCGGCCTTGGCTTTGTGGCACTCCCCTGCGACTTGAAAGACCACTGGCGGGATTTTGATCGCTTCCAGGATGGGATCGGCCTCGAAGTCTTCAACCTCAGTGCGATCGCCCGCACAAAAATCAATCTTCCGACCCTGGCCGAAGTGTGGCGACGCTACAAGAGCCGCCGCCCGCTGCGAGCGTTCCATCTCGTCTCCGCCCGTCCCGACCGGGAGCTGAAACTCTGGGATACCCTGACCACGGCCCCCGGCCCCGGTCTTCCTGCCCGACGCGTCGTCGGTATCGCCTCGCTCGATGCCCACGCCGTGATGAAGTTTGCCCGCCGGACGTACCCTTTCCCCACCTATGAAGAGACGTTTCGGACACTGCGTACCCACCTGGTCACGGCCCAGCCCCTATCGCACGGCGAAGTTCCTGAGGGGGATCTTGCGGAATCCGGAAAGCAGGATGCCGCGCGGGTACACGCGGCCCTGGCGGCAGGCCACTGCTATATGGCCTATGACAACTATGCCGATCCGACCGGCTTTGTCTTCGAGGCCGGTCCGAACTCGTCGCTGATGGGCGACGCCGTAACGCTGCCGCCATGTGCTGCCGACACGAATAATCGACCCCTGGGGATCACACTGATTGCGCAGTCGCCGCGTACCCGATCGCTGGTGCGATTGTACAAAGACGGGTATCTGGTCGCCGCGGCACGCGGGGGACGACTGGAATTTGCCGTGTCAGAGTCGGGTGTTTACCGGGTTGAAGTTTTTCTATACCGCACGCGTCTCGGCAGTCTTTGCCTCGGAGCCAAGCCCTGGATCTTCAGCAATCCGATCTATGTCCAGCCTGCCACGGTCGCTTCCGTGCCAGTGCCTGCGCCGGGCAGCGAAGCGGCCGCGCCACGAAGTTAGTCGAAGCGTTTTTCGCCCTCATTTTCTCTCCTTCTCCACATTCCTTAACATTCTCTTAATATTGGGCAGGTAAAATCCACTCCATAAGGATCGTGAAAATGTGTGATAAGGCCGCATGAAGCCTGACGCGCTGCACGATCTTGCGCGATCACTTCGGAGGAGGATAGAATTTGAAACTTCGGACAGCACTGCTTTCCGGCGGGCTAATTGCCATGGGAGCTGCGTTCAGCACTTCTCAGGCCCACGCCCAGGCCGCCCCATTCCTGGACACGCCCACTAATCACTGGGCATATGAGTCCGTACAGGACCTTGCCAAACGCGGGATCGTCATCGGGTATCCCGATGGAACCTACGGCGGTAAGCGTCCCATGACGCGCTACGAATTCGCGGTGGCAATTGAGCGTGCGCTGCTGACAATCGACTCCATGGTCAAAGCGCAGGCTGGCACTCCTGCACCGGTCGGGACCCCCCCGGCGACCGCGCTGACACAAGATCAGCTTAATGAAGTACAGGCTTTGATCGACAAGTTCCGTCCGGAACTTGACACCATTCAGGCCGACCTCAAGACCGCACAGGACAACATCGAAGCCCTGCGTGCTGATGTGCTGGACACCAAAGCGCTGGCGAACAAAGCCCAGGCGACCGCCAACGATTCTTACGGATTCGGCTCAAACCGGAAGTTCCAGATCAGCGGCTACCTCCAGGGTCGATTCCAGAGCGCCGATGGCTACGGTCAGGGGACACGCGTGCGCTTCCCGCAGGGCGTCTCCACCAAATCCGGCTCGTATAATGGCAACTATGCTCAGGGCGGCAATGTCGAGTCGTTCCAGCTGCGTCGGGCGCGTGTTAAGTTCTCTGGTCAGGTCACTCCCAACACGAAGTACGCGGTTCAGATCGATACTTCCGGGGCAATCACTGCCGGGACATCGGCGACATCGGCTAATCAGCAGGTCACGGTGCGTGAGGGCTACGTCGCCTACACCAGTGGCAACGGTGATCCCACCAAGAACCTGACCTTTACGGCGGGCGAATTTGCGACCCCGTTTGGTTACATTCTGCCGGTCTCCTCAGCGACGTATCTTACCCCGGAGCGCCCGCTGGCGTTCAGCGAGTCAAACTACGGCATCTTCAATGCACAGGACTACGACAAAGGCCTGCAGATCGGCTACAACACGCCTCAGCAGCTGGCGTTCATTCCTGCCGGTCTGAAGCTGACCTTTGCGGCAATCAACGGAGCGGGACGAACCGGGGAAAACAGCGATCGAAAGATCGACACCATCTATCGGATCGCGTACCAGACACCCAGCAAAGTTCTTTCGCTGGGCGCCAGTTACTATCTTGGTCAGATCAAGGACCCGAACACCGGAGTGGCCGCGACCTCCCTGCTCAACAATACCGGCCCTAACTATACCGGTGCGAAAAAAGAGCTGATTGGTTTCGACGGTCAGCTTGCAGTGCCGACAGGCGACTCCCAGGTATTTCTGAATGCCGAGTATGTTGGCGGGACCTTCGAGGAGCGGACTTTCTTCACCGGAACCGCGACTGACCTGACAAACGGCACGTCACTTCAGACCGTGTATGCCAAAGGCAACAAAATCGACGGCTACTACGTTCAGGGCGGATATACGTTCGGCGCGACCGGGACGCACGGCCTGACCTTTGCAGCCAGCTACGATGTGCTCAAGCGCGGCGAAGGAAAAGCCAACGCCTTCAACACCGGCGGCAGCGATGCTTATACCGACAAGAATCTCGGCTACGGCGCATTGTACAGCCTGGACAAAGCGACCCGGCTTCGCCTGTGGTACAACCACCCGGACGCTGTGGCCCACCAGCCCGGCTTCAACAGCCCAACCAAATATGGCCTGCTGACCGGAGAGATTCAGGTCAAGTTCTAACGACGGTCTTTGACAGACGCTCAGCAGCTGCAGGGGCGGAGAACCCTCCGTCCCTGCTCTTCTCAACGATTCGATTCTATTTACTCTCGCTTCCATGAAGGAAAGTTACACCATGCTTAATTCGTTTACACAGACATGGAAGGGTGCCGTTTTGGCCGCCCTCGGTCTGGCACTCCTTGGCGGAACTTCCGCCCAGGCCCAACAGATCACCGGTGCGGGCGCGACATTCCCGGCCCCGCTTTACCTGAAATGGTTCCAGGAATACAAAAATGCTACTGGTGCCCAGGTCAACTACCAGGCGATCGGTTCCGGCGGCGGCATCAAGAACATCACCGCCCATGCGGTTGATTTCGGCGCCTCCGATGCTCCGATGAACGCAGCAGAGATGGCCGCGGCCCCCGGCATACTGCATATCCCGACCGTTGCCGGTGCTGTCGTCGTTGCGTACAACATTCCTGGTGTCGGACCCGGCATCCACCTGACCTCGACGATCATTTCAGACATTTTCCTGGGCAAGATCACCAAATGGAATGACTCCCAGATCACCCGGCTCAGCCCGGGCACAAAGTTCCCTAGCACCAGCATCTTCCCGGTGCATCGCTCGGACGGCTCCGGGACCACCAACATATTTACAACCTACCTCGGCGAAGTCAGCCCGGAATGGAAAGACAGTGTCGGTGCCGGCAAATCCGTTCATTGGCCGAACGGTCTTGGCGGCAAGGGCAACGCAGGCGTCGCACAGCTCATCAAACAGAATGATGGCGGCATCGGGTACATTGAACTGAGCTATGCGGTTACCTATAATATTCCGTACGCAGGGGTGCGGAACGCCAAGGGTAAGTTCATCTATCCCAGCGTTGAGAACACGTCGATCGCCGCCGAAGGGGTGACCCTTCCTGCGGACTTCCGCAAGGTGATTACGAACACATCGGCGCCAGAAGGCTACCCGATCACCGGCTTCACCTTTCTGCTGGTCTACAAAAATGGAACCCGCCCGGAAGTCAAAAAGCTGCTGGAATGGTGCCTTACGACGGGTCAGGCCGATGCGGCCGCGCAGCAGTATGCACCGCTGCCCCCGAGCGTGAAACGCCGCGCCCTGGCGGCCGTCGCTTCCATGCGATAGTCATACGATCGATATCGTGTTGCTCCCCCCGGTCCTGTAATTGAGGGGCCGGGGGAATGTTTCTGGAGAAGTTCGTCTCATGGCCGACCGCGCACCGAGTGTGCCTTCAACCTCTGCTCCCCTGCTGGCTGCCACCGCACCGCCTCCGCGTGTGTCCAAAAGCACGTCTGCACCGAGCCGTATTCCCCCGGCGTCGAGTCTGGCCCGTTTTGGCGACAAAATCTATGGCGCCGTGACTTTTCTGGCCTCACTCAGCATTTTCATCATCATTCTTTGGCTTTTGTACCAGCTGACAGGCGCAAGCCTTCCTGCTATTCACAAGTTTGGCTGGTCGTTCATCACAAAGTCCGATTGGAATGAAGAGACCAACAGTTTTCATGCCTTGCCTTTCATTTTTGGTACGCTGTACTCATCGCTCATCGCGCTTGTGCTCTCCGTACCGATCAGTATCGGCGCAGCGATCTTCCTTTCCGAGCTGGCTCCCCGGTGGATACGCACCCCGGCGACATTTTTGATTGAGCTTCTGGCGGCTATTCCCAGTGTCGTATACGGCCTCTGGGGGATCTTCATTCTGATCCCGTTCCTGAAATTATATGTGTTCCAGCCGGTGATACAGCCCCATGTGCCGATTTACCACCGGCATCTGGTTCATTCCGTGATCCGTGTTGGACACTCCCACCTGCCGTTCAGTTACAACCACTTCGACACAACTCATATCCCACTCGCGCAGGTAAAGGGAATTGGTTTTCTGTTTACGGGCCAGTCCGCGGGTTACTCCATGCTGGCCGCCGGAATGATCCTCGCGATTATGGTGACTCCGTTTATCACCGCCGTCACCCGTGATATCCTGCGGGCCATCCCCCGCTCCCAGCGCGAAGGCTCTTATGCCCTGGGGGCGACGCAATGGGAAACGATCAAGCAGGTCGTTATTCCTTATGCCAAATCGGGCATCATCGGAGCGGTCATTTTGGGACTTGGACGGGCACTTGGGGAGACGATGGCGGTAACTATGGTGATTGGTAACCAATCTCCCAGCACGCCATCGGGCGTATCGCTTTCGCTGTTTGACTCCGGCTATACCATGTCCAGCGTTCTGGCGAACAAGTTCAACGAAGCGATTCCCGGACTGAATCTCGCCGCACTTGTCGAGATCGCCCTGGTGCTGTTCGGGGTCACCGTGTTTGTGAATATCGTCGCACGTCTTCTGGTTTTCTACACCGCTAAAGACGTCCATGGAGGCAAGTAAGCTTTGAGTGTTGCTCCCCCCCATTCCTCACTTCTCGGAAAACAAAGCGGTAACGTCGCCCGGCGTAAAGCGCAGAATGTCGTCATGCTTAGCCTGTGCATGCTGGCAGCTGGTCTGGCGATCCTAGTGCTGGGCCTGGTGCTGTTTTTCCTGCTGTCGAAAGGCTTCAGCTCCCTGCATCTGAGCCTGTTCACCCGCCCGCCAGACAACATTGACATCAAGAAGGGCGGCATGATACAGTCCATCTTTGGAACGCTGGTGCTGCTCGGAATCGCTTCCTGTCTTGGTCTGCCCCTGGGGATTCTCGGCGGGATTTATCAGCTGGAAGCCAAGGGTAAGTTCGCTTCGACGGTACGGTTCTTCACCGACGTTTTAAATGGTATTCCTTCGATCGTCATCGGCATCTTCGCGTATGCCGCCATTGTGTATCCGGTGGCACAGGCACACCCCGGCACAGGATTTTCCGCCTATGCGGGTGGCTTTGCGCTCGGCATCCTCATGGTTCCGACAGTCATGCGGACCACGGAGGAGATTTTGCGGCTGGTTCCGTTTGCACTGCGGGAAGCCTCTCTGGGCCTCGGAGCCACCCGCTGGCGCACCATGTGGAGTGTCGTTCTGCCCGCGGCCCGCGGCGGCGTCATCACCGGCATCATGCTGGCTCTGGCGCGCATCGCGGGGGAGACGGCGCCGCTGCTGTTTACGATCCTGGGGAGTGAGTACTTCTCCACCCATGCGGTTCTGGGAGGGCATGCACACGTTCCCACCCTAAACGCGCCGATTGACGCTCTGCCACTTCGGATATATAATTATTCTCAGGATGTCAACCCAGATCGGCAGGCTCAGGCCTGGGCCGGTGCGGTCGTTCTGATTTCGCTGATCTTAGTCCTCAGCATCGCGGCGCGGTTTGCCACGCGCGGAAATATGCAAGAAGAGAAATAATTCTTATGATGGATGTGACGACCCAAAAACCAAGCAGCCTTCAGGATCTGGCCCGATCGCAGACCTCGACTCCAACTGCGACCAAGATTCTGGTGGAAAACGTCGACTTTTACTACAGTGCGTTTCATGCCCTGAAAACGATCAATATCGTCATTCCTGACCGGCAGGTAACGGCGCTGATCGGGCCGTCCGGCTGCGGCAAGAGCACGTTTCTGCGCACACTGAACCGCATGAACGATCTCATCGACGGTACGAAGCTCACGGGCAAGATCAGCCTTGACGGTGAGGATCTCTATGATAAGCGCGTCGACGTGGTCGACCTGCGTAAGCGCGTCGGCATGGTGTTCCAGAAGCCCAATCCCTTCCCGATGTCAATCTATGACAATATCGCTTACGGCCCGCGCATCCACGGCCTAACCAACCGAAAAAAGCTCAATGAGATTGTGGAGCGTACCCTGCGCGGCTCCGCCCTCTGGGAAGAGGTTAAAGACAAGCTGAAGGCCTCGGCCTTCGCCCTCTCCGGAGGCCAGCAGCAGCGCCTCTGCATCGCGCGTACGCTGGCGGTCGAGCCAGAAGTGATCTTGATGGACGAACCCTGCTCCGCGCTTGACCCCAACAGCACGTTTCGCATCGAACAGCTGATGGAAGACCTGAAAAAAGACTACACCATCGTCATCGTCACGCACAATATGCAGCAGGCGGCCCGCGTCTCACAGCGCACGGGCTTCTTCCTGCGCGGCGAAATGAAGGAGTTCGGGGACACGGACCAGATCTTCACCAGCCCCAAGCAGAAAGACACGGAAGATTACGTCTCGGGCAAGTTCGGATAGGTTTCCTGTGCTATAATAAGCCATGTCCGCTGCCCTGCGAATCATCCTCTGCGACCCACACCTGCTGATTGTCGAGGCATGGCAGTGCTACTTCACTGGCCTCCCCGATGTCTCTGTCGTCTGCGACAGCGTTTTTACACTGGAAGCCGACGCTCTTGTTTCCCCCTCCAACTCCTTCGGGCGCATGGACGGGGGGCTGGACGCTCAGATCGTCGAGTTCTTCGGCGAAGAGATCGAAGCGGAAGTCCAGCAGGTGATACGCCTCCGGCACGACGGAGAGCTGCTGGTCGGGCAGGCTGAGGTCATCATCACCCATGCCCCGCAATTTCCCTTTCTCGTGGTCGCGCCGACCCTGCGCGTCCCGCAGAACATTTCCCGCACCGTCAATCCCTACCTCGCGTTTCGTGCGGCCCTGCGGGCCGTGCTGGAATTTAATAGTCTTCACGGCGGCCTGATTCAGACGCTGCTGGTGCCGGGCCTCGGCACAGACACCGGCTTCATGCCGCCGCTGCGCGCCGCCCGTCAGATGCGGGCCGCCTATGAGGTGGTACTGCGGGGAGCCTCGCCAAATTTGGATATTTCGCTGGATGCCGGGGCGGACAGCGACGACAAATCGAAAGTGCGGGCGAGTGAGGCCCAGCCGCCGGAACCCGTATGAACGACTTTGCGGAAAGATTACTCGATTGGTTCGCCGGCTCTAAACGCGACCTGCCCTGGCGGCGGCTGCAGCATGACCCGTATGCGGTCTGGGTCTCGGAGATCATGCTCCAGCAGACGACTGTGGCTGCCGTTATCCCCTTTTACAACAAATGGATGGCCCGGTTCCCGACTGTGCAGAGCCTGGCGGAAGCTCCCCTTGACGACGTCCTGAAGCACTGGGCGGGCCTTGGGTATTATGCCCGGGCTCGGAACCTGCATAAGGGAGCAGGGGTGGTGGTGTCGGAGCATGGCGGGCGAGTTCCTTCGGATCCGAAGCAGCTGCTGGCACTGCCGGGAATTGGGCGGTACACCGCAGGTGCGATTCTTTCGATCGCGTTCAATCAGGCGGCTCCGATTCTGGATGCGAACGTGATCCGTGTGCTCTCGCGTGTCCATGCAGTGCCCGGGGACCCAAAGACATCCGCGGCGACACAGGCAGTGCTCTGGAAGCTTGCAGAGGCCGCCTTACCCACGGGGCGGGCAGGGGACTTCAATGAGGCCATGATGGAGCTGGGGGCGCTAGTCTGCGAGGCCGGGGCGCCGCGCTGCGGCACCTGCCCCGTTGCAGATCTCTGCGCGGCAAAACAGCTGGGCGATCCGACAAGCTACCCGCAGTTTACGGGCGTCAAGAAATGGCTGGATGTGGAAGATGTTTCCGTGGCGATCCGAAATCCGGCCCGAGAGGTTTTGCTGATACAGCGCTCCCCGGAGCTGGCCCTGTGGGGCGGCCTCTGGGAGCTGCCACGCGCGACCCGGCAGGACGGCGAAAGTTTAGAGTGCTGTGCCGCTCGGGCGGTTCGTGAAAGCACCGGCCTGTCTGTCACGGGAATGGCTCCATTCGGGGTCGTCAAGCATGTGGTCGCCAATCGGCGAATCCTGCTGCATGGCTTTGAGGCGGCTGCCGAGAATGACCAGGAGGCAGAAGCAGCACCCTCTGTCAGACGCGCCTGGATAACGCCGGAAACGCGCGGGGACTATGCGCTGGCAACGCCGCAGGTCAAGCTCTCGGACCTGCTTTTTCAGCAGGAAACGCAGGGGCGACTCGAACTGTGAACAATATTCTGACTATTGCGATCGCGATGATTTTGCACCCGACTGGCGGTACGGTGCTGATCTCGAAGCGGCGGGCCGACACGCATCTGGCTAACCTCTGGGAATTTCCCGGCGGCAAATGTTACCCAGGGGAAACGCCCGAGGCTTGCATGCTTCGTGAGACACGGGAGGAGACCGGTCTGGAGGTCACCGTTCTGGAAGCCTGGCCGCCTCTGACCTACACGTATCCGGAGCGAACTGTCACGCTGCACCCCTTTCTCTGCCAGGCTCAGACCGGGGACGCTCGGCCCCTGGGCAGCAACGATATCCGCTGGGTCCTTCCGACCGATCTAGACAAGTACCAATTTCCTGAGGCTAACACGCCGCTGCTCGCGCGGCTTTCGGCATCCCTTCCCAAGTAAACCCGCCACCTTTACCGGGTAACGTTCCCCTGACCACCCTCCTATAATAACGGGGTGAATGAACTCCTCACAGCTAAGCCGCGTATTCTCGTAGTGGACCCCGAACCCATGAGCCGGACTTTGATCGATGCCGTCCTGCGCACGGACAATCGGTACGATGTCCTGGCTGCCTGCAGTGGGCATCAGGGGCTGGAAACGGCCCGGCAGACACGGCCGGACCTGGTCATGCTGAACGCATTCATGCCGGGAGAGGAAAACGGTTTTTCCGTCTGCCGCACGCTCAAAGAAGAAGTCCGAACACGCCGCATTCCCGTAATTTTGCTGATGGCTCAATCCAGCACACAGGAGCGTGTACTGGGCTTCGAAGCCGGGGCGGATGATTTTGTGGTCAAGCCTTTCAACCGGATCGAACTGCTGGCTCGGGTACGATCTCTTTTGCGGATTAAGGCTCTGAATGATCAGCTCGACGAAGTGGAAGATGTCATCTATTCCCTGAGCCGTGCCGCGGAGGTGCGTGATGGTGATGAGGACCACGATGGTGGTACCCAGCGAGTAATCGCCTGTGCGCAGGCACTCGGGTGCGAGCTGGGGTTGCCTGACGAAGCCCTGCGCCTGCTGGGACAGGCGGCGATGCTGCGCGATGTCGGCAAAATTGGGCTGCCGGATGCGCTGCTAAACAAAAGTGGTATGTTCAGCGATCAGGAACAAAAGCGGATGCAGAAGCATACGGTGATGGGTGAGAGCATCATGGCCCCGCTGCGCTCCACAGCGGCGCTTTTGCCCATCATTCGCCACCACCATGAGCGCGTGGACGGCAAAGGCTACCCGGACGGTCTTTCCGGCGACCAGATTCCTTTGGGTGCTCGGATCGTCGCGATCGCCGATGCCTATAATGCCATGCTTTCCTCCAGGTCTTACCGTCCGTCGTTCACGCCCGAAAAAGCGCTGCAGACGCTCCAGGCCGGAGCCGGTCGTCAGTGGGATGCGCACCTCGTCAACCTCTTCATCGCCTGGGCCGCCCGTCAGCCACTGGGATAAGTCCGGCTGGATTGAGAAGGCGCAGCTTTGGGTATCTTTTCACAGGTTAATATCACCTCATAGAAATTTTTTATATAAACGTAAGCAATATCACTGAAATAAAGTGGAAATTTTGTGACAATGAGAGGCCCACTTCCGTAAAAGGAACTGTGCATGCGGATTTTATGTTGATATAATTAGTAATAATTAAGATTTTATTCGGGCTTGCAAGACAAAGGGGAAACTAATGGGGACCAATACGGCATTGATGGACAACCCGGAAACGGCAATGACGCCGCGCGGCCTTGGGACGTCGGAAAGCCGGCGTGACGGAAACGAATACGCCTCGGAGGACGGCCCGCTCGGCGGCGCGATGGACGATCCAGATGCGGCTCGTTTCCTGGCGATGGCTGGTGGCGGTGATGACGATCTCTCGGCCCCGCTGATGGACGGCACTTCCGGCGATGACGACTCTGACTCGGATATGGCCGAAGATGAGCCGCAGGAGACCGTGTATGCGCCCGTCGAGGATAACCCCCGCGACGAGTCGCTGCAAATGTGGATGCGGAAAACAAAAAGCACCAAGCTTTTAAACGCCTCCGAAGAGATCGACCTGGCGCGTCGCGTTGCCGACGGCGATCAGCGCGCGAAGGACATTCTGACCGAGGCCAACCTGCGCCTCGTGGTCAGCATTGCCCGCCGCTACTCGGTGCCGGGCATCAGCCTCGCTGACCTGATTCAGGAAGGCAATATTGGCCTGATCCGCGCCGTGGAAAAGTTCGATTACACCAAGGGCTACCGATTTAGCACCTATGCGACCTGGTGGATCCGCCGCGCGATCGCCCGCGCCGTGATCAATCAGGGCCGGACGATCCGTATTCCGGTCTACGTTGCTGAGACGATCCACAAGCTGGTTCGCACGGAAGGTCTGCTTCGGCAGCAGCTTTCGCGTGAGCCAACGCAGGATGAGCTGGCCCGCGAGATGGATGTCCCGGTCGAGCGCGTCAACGAGATCAAGCGAATCGCCTCCGAGCCGCTCTCGCTGGAAACTCCCGTTGGCGAGAAAGATTCGGCCCAGCTGGCGGACTTTATCCAGAGCAACGCCAATCAGTCGCCGTCAGATGCTGCGGTCAACCTGATTCGCCGCGAACAGCTCGATGCCGTTCTGGACAAGCTGACCCCGCGTGAGCGAGACGTTGTACGCATGCGCTTCGGCCTCGACGACGGCTATGCACACACGCTGGAGGAGGTCGGCCAGCGCTTTCAGGTCACCCGTGAGCGCGTCCGCCAGATTGAGCTCCGGGCATTGAAGAAACTGCGCCGGATGGGACCCGTAGACATTCGGGCTTAACCGATAATCACACTCCAAACCAAATAAACGCCCCCACTCTCTTCTCAGATCTGAGAAGAGAGTGGGGGCGTTTATTTATTTTACGCGATATCAATCGTGGATGACTCTTGTCTTGGGAACTTTCTTCCGAGAATAATGTTGATAATGGTGACAGTGTTGTGGTATAATAGTGATATGTCGAAAATCGAAGAGTTGCAAAAGCAGACGCTCAGACTTCTGATGGATCTAGGCGCGCGGGGGAAACCGCTTTCGGCGCGCGCGGCGGGGGAGAAACTAGGGGTTGGCTACAACCAGATCTCCGATATGGTCAAGGGGAAATCACCCGGTGAGAAGACTCTGATCAAATTTGCAAGCGCCGTGGGAGAGTCTCCGTCGGACTGGCTGCGATATGCCGGAAAGCACGATTTCGCTCGGACGCTGGGCGGCGATACCGAAGACGAAGAGATTGACCCGGATCAGCAGCTCGCCCTGCAAATCGCGCGCGAACTCTCCGATATTTCCGGTGAGCGGCGAGAACTGCTGCATAAACAGATTATTGCTCTGATTCGGGCAACAAAATGTGACTGAGCTGAGATACAAAAATACAGAGTAAAAATAAAAAACTAGAGTTTTGAGACTTGGGAAGCAAGGCAAGAAAATGAGCATGAATCTTACTGCAGCGATGCTAAATCGAATTCGCCTCCTTTGGAGCTATATGAACGCTGGTCCGGAACAAGATTGGGACCGGGCTTACCTCTGCTCGATGGCACCTATGAGTGCGGGGGCATTGCGGGTCAACGAAGAAGCGGAACATACCCACGCAGATTGGTAATTCTGCGTCTCACGAAAACGACGATCACTCCGCGGCCTGCCGATATGGAGTGATCGGGAAATCATATTGTGCACCTGTCGCAATTATTGCAATGTAATTTGAGGGAAACAAATGATGAACAGCAAGTGGATCTCTTTTTTGTCCGCCTTCGGCATTCCGGTACTGGGAATTTGCGCATTATTTTTTAGCCTCTGGCAGGCAGGTTCCAAGACTAATCCGTCTGTAGCTTCAAACCAGGAACAGATTTTTTTACAGGACCCCAGTCCGCGTATGGACCGGAGTATGACGGTCTGTCTCAATCTGCAGGCTATACAGGTCGCGCGGTCCCGGGCGAAAATGCACCCGGCAGGGATCGCCCAGGCTATAGCCGACTACAATCTCGTGGCCCAGGAATGCACCCCGGCAGTATTTGCTGCGACGCATCTCCCGGCATCGATCGAGCAGTAACTCCTCAAACCGCTGGGGGCTGGCCGACACTCACACGGAGTGTCGGCCTTTCTTGTTGACGCCGCCGCGCCCGGTGTGATATAATATCCGTAGATGACAACCTTTCAAGCCGCTGTCCCTTCCTGCCGCATCCTCGCTTTCCCACTTCTGTATCCTGCATTGTCACCGGCGGCTCTGTCCGCCTTCATTTTTTTAACTATTCTGCAAATTCTGCCCCCCGGCACTTCGGTGCAATCCCGATCACGGGTGAGGCTATCGGCACCAGAGACTGCGGCTTTGGCACAGGCTGTCAAAAGAAAAGAGGCCGCGTAATGGCATTCAGTAACGGAACTCAGAATAGTTTGAGCCATAGCCTGCCGCCGCTTGCTCCGCTGAAGCGCGAGCGGCTCGCGATGGGTACGGTGGTGCGCGGCTCTTTGCAGGCCGGAATTCAGATGAAGCTCTCCGGGGCGCGATGCGTCGAAGATATCACCGCAGGTAAATTCGTGGTCGTCGAAGGCGAGCGGCACGAGTTTTTTGCTATGATCACGGATGTCACCTTAGACTGTGTCTCTCCCGGAGTGCTGGCCGATCCGCCCGCTTCTGATTCGTCTGCGGATGCATTCCTGCGTAAGGCTCTGGCGGGCACCTCGACCTTCGGAACCGTGACTATGAAGCCGATGCTTATGCGCGTCAAAGCCGCGGGAGGGGGCTTCGAGCCAGTGAAGACGGTGCCGACCCACTTCTCGGAAGTCGGGGAGGCGACTGAAGAAGACATCGCCGATATTTTCGGGAATGAGACTGAGGGCGGCAAGTATTTCACGATTGGTGCGCCGCTGGATATGGACGAGATCCCGGTCTGCCTCGACCTGGAAAAGTTTGTTGAGCGGTCGAATGGCATCTTCGGCAAGTCTGGCACCGGCAAAACGTTCCTGACCCGAATCTGTCTCTGCGGCATGATCAAGCACAAAAAAGCGGTCAATCTCGTTTTCGACATGCACGGCGAATATGGCTGGAAGGGGACTACTGAAGACCCAAACCGCGAGGGTGTTAACGGCCTCAAGAAGTATTTTGGCAGCCGAGTCAGCGTCTTCACCATGGACCGCGAATCGTCGGAGCGGCGGAATGTCCCCATCGAAAACAACGTTCGTATCCCCTACAGCCAGATCAGTGTCGAAGATATTATTCTGCTCACCGACGAGCTGAATTTGAACCAGAGTGCCGCCGAGACAACGTACCTGTTAGAGCAGTACTTCAAGGACAAGTGGCTGGCCGCCCTGCTGAAGATGGACGGTGATGGCATCAAAGAGTTCGCCGAGCGCAGCGGAGCCAATGCCATGTCGCTGAGCGCACTCAAACGTAAGCTGGGCCGGATGGTCGAGGAGTGCAAAGGCTTCCTGATCGAAGATGCCGACGACCAAGATAATGCCGTGAAACAGATCATGGGCTGCCTGCTTAAAGACGTGAATGTTGTTCTGGAATTTGGCAACTACCGCAAGCCGCTGCAGTATATGCTGGTCGCGAACATTCTGACCCGCCGGATACACGGCGAATATGTCAAGCTGACCGAAGCGGCGATGGGCGACAAGGGTAAAAAACCGACACCGCTGGTGATTACTATCGAAGAGGCGCACAAGTTCCTCAGCCCGCATCTAGCGCATCAGACGACCTTCGGAATTATCGCCCGGGAGCTGCGAAAGTACAACGTCACGCTACTGGTGGTCGATCAGCGGCCTTCGGGCATCGACTCGGAAGTGCTGTCTCAGCTGGGGACACGTATTACGTGCCTGCTCAACGACGAGCGCGATATCGACGCCGTGCTGACGGGAATCTCTGGAGCGACATCCCTGCGTACCGTCTTAGCATCGCTCGACAGCAAGCAGCAGGCTTTGCTGCTCGGCCACGCGGTGCCGATGCCGGTGGTTATTCAGTCGCGCACCTACGACGATCAGGCGTTTCGCGACAGCATGGGTGCTTACGGGAAAACGCCTGAGATCAAGTCGATTTCGGAGATGATCAGTGACTGGAAATAATTGCCGCGCAGTTTTGTTTCTTTTTTTGCTGGCGGCCCCTGTGTCTGCCCAGACTGCCCAGACTGCACCGAGCGTTGACCTGCGCTACCAATCACTCAGCGGCCCGCTCAGCAAGCCGCATGTGGAGGGTGTGAAGCTCCTTTATGGCGGGGAGCTTTCGCTCGAATCCGATGTGGCGGACGGGGACCGACTGCTGAACCGCTACGTTTTGAGCGGCAATGTGACGGCCCACGAAGCCGATACCACGATCAAGGCTGACACGATCACTCTGGAAGGCCTCACCAAACGCGCCTTTGCCGAGAATGCCCTGCTGACACAAAAAGTCTTTACGCTCCGTGCTCGAACCATCGAGGCCGTGCCCAGTCTGCTGACGGCAAGCGATGCCAACATAACGACCGTGCCACCCGGGGAGACGGCGGATGCGAGCCTCCGCGTCCAGTCGGTAACCCTGGACTCCGTGCACCATCGGGGCACGCTCAAGAATGTGGCGCTGTATGTATTTCATACTCGCCTCCTGACACTCCCGCGCCTTTCGTTCCACCTGGGCGGTGCGGGCGGGACAGCCCGGCATGAGGCGATGATTCCAACCGTCGGTGTTTCTGCCCGCTACGGGACCTATTTAGCGTTTGGGAGCAGTTTGGGTTCCCCCGCGTCTCCGACACGATATCGCTTGCTGCTGCCAACGCGTCAAACCGTGGAGGGCAGCCTGAGCAGTGAGCAAACTCTGTATGCGCCGCGCTCTCACCCCCAAAAATTAGCGCCCGATTCCAATACCGAGCCACGGACAATGCTGGATCGTATCCGCGCTTTTGCCACTGCCCCGACCGGCCCGCTGCCGGAAGGCGACCCGCTTTTGTTCCATGACTTCCTGCCCGATGCCAACCCGATCCGGCTGTTCGACACCCCTTCACATGGGGGGGTCAAACTGGCTGAAGTCGTCTCGGTTCATCAAGCGGCGCAGGGACGAAAACGTGACGACCTGTATGTCACGCGCCTGCCGGAGGTGACGTTGATAGGGCAGCTTCCCCTCACGCCCATCCCTGCATCACCGGAATCTGGTGACCCGTCTGAATTCCGACGTGGGCTGCGCCATCTGGTCGTCTATGGTGATGTACAGCAATCGTACGGCAGCTACCGAGAACAGCTTTCGAGTGCGCCGTATACGATCCGGGAACGGCGGGTTCGAACGCAGTTCGGGCTGAGTACACGCCCTTTGCTGGTTGCACCGAATACGGTCATTTTACCGCGCATCTCCGTCTCCACAAGCAGCTACAGCGGCAGCAAAACGGCGTATCGGTACGATCAGGTCTCAGTCGCATTAAACCACTACTTTTCGGATCTGAATGCCGTCAGTGTCCAGTATCTCGCCAGCACGACGGGGGGGGATTCGCCCTTTAACTTCGATGTGCTGGACACGACTCGCGAGCTGGATGTTCGGCTTCAGCTGGGAAATCGCCGCCTGGTTACGGCCGGGCGTATACGCTACGACCTTTCCCGCAGCGGAGTGATCGACTATCAGGTTGTGATCGCTCCGGCTCTGCGCGGCTTTAGCCCAGTGTTTTCCTACAGCTTCCGAACGCGCAGTCTGGGGCTGGGGATTGAAGTCAAAGGCATCACGTTCTAGGCCCCCGGCTTTTTTTGCTTGACAAACGCCCAGGGAAACGCCTATACTAGGGGTAACTAAATTTGCCCCAATGTGGAGGAATTTCAATTTGATTCATCAAGTAACCCTGATTCGCGGCGACGGAACCGGACCAGAGCTGGTCGAAGCGACCCGTCGCGTTCTCGAAGGCACGGGAGTTCAGTTCGAATGGGACGTAGTCGAGGCGGGAGTGGATATCATGGAGACGGCGGGGACACCGCTGCCGGATAACGTGCTGGCTTCGATTCGAAAGAATAAAGTTGCGCTGAAAGGTCCGATTACCACACCGATCGGCACCGGCTTTCGCAGTGTCAATGTGGCTTTGCGCAAAGAATTAAATCTTTATGCCTGTATCCGCCCCTGCAAGTCTTACGTCGGAGTCCGCTCTCGTTATGAGAACGTCGATCTGGTGATCGTCCGCGAAAACACGGAAGATCTGTACGCCGGAGTCGAGTACCCGGTAGACAGTGCGGAAGCGGCGCAGATCATCGGCATGGCTGGCGGCAAGATCCGACAAGACTCGGCGATTTCGATCAAGCCGATCTCGCGCACAGGTTCGCGCCAGATCGTTCGCTCCGCATTTGAGTACGCAGTCGAAAACGGGCGCAAAAAAGTGACCGCAGTGGCGAAAGCCAACATCATGAAGTACACGGACGGTTTGTTTTACGAGATGGCCCGTGAAGTCGCCAAAGAGTACGAAGGCCGGGTCGAGTACGATGAGTGGCTGGTGGACGCCATGTGCATGCAGCTGGTCCAGAAGCCCGAAAACTACGATGTTCTGGTCATGGAAAACCTATATGGGGATATCCTTTCTGACCTCTGCGCGGGCCTTGTCGGCGGTCTCGGTGTCGCACCTGGTGCGAACATCGGCGTGGATATGGCGTTATTCGAAGCCACGCACGGCTCCGCTCCGAAGTACAAGAACTTGAACAAGGTCAATCCGACAGCACTTATTCTCTCAGGATATTTGATGCTTAAGTACCTTAAAGAAGATGAAGCCGCCGTTCGCCTCGAAAAAGCCGTCTCGGAAGTCATCGCTGAGGGTAAGTATGTCACCTACGACATGAAGCCCGACCGCAACGACCCCACGGCAGTTGGTACCGCAGAAATGGCGGACGCGATCATCGCCCGGATGCAGTCGAGTAAATAAAACAAGCAGGTATCTTCCTCTTTTCTCTCTCGCTGGACCTGCCGTCAGGTCAGCGAGAGGGCAGAAGCCATATAGGGCTTTACTGTAAGTAACTTTCAAACTCTGTTTTGATGGTCAAAGTTTGCTTTCATCTTTATGCCGTGCCGCTTATTGCCGGGCCGGCCGCAGCCTCTGTTTTGCTGCCGCCACCCATTATATATTAGGAGAATTACACAGAAAATGGCCTCTGGAAAGAAAAAAGTGAGCGTGATCGGCGCGGGAAACGTCGGAGCGACGGTGGCCTTCCACGTCGCGCAGCAGGGATACGCCGATGTAGTCGTGCTGGACCTGCCGGATGATTTGACGCTGGAGCGGCCGCGCAAGACCGGGTCTATGGCGCAGGGCAAGGCGCTCGATCTCAATCAGGTCTCTCCGATCGTCGGCTATGACGGCCGGGTCACAGGGACTTCCGACTATGCGCATACGGCAAATAGTGACGTGGTCGTGATCACCTCGGGCCGCCCCCGGACTCCGGGCATGTCCCGCGAGGACCTGCTGGCGGTCAACGCCGACATCGTGGAAAGTGTCGCGAAGCAGGCCGCCGCGCACAGCCCGGAGGCGGTCTATATCGTCGTCTCCAACCCCCTGGACGCTATGTGCCATGTCGCCCTCAAAGCCACCGGCCTGCCATCCGCGCGGGTAATCGGTCAGGCGGGAGTTCTCGACAGCACCCGTTACCGCAACTATATCGCTGCCGCCGTCGGCGTCTCGGTGGAGGATGTCCAGGCCTACGTTCTGGGCGGACATGGGGATCAGATGGTCCCGGTGCGCTCCCTGACCACGGTTGGCGGCATCCCCGTACAGAAATGGGTAGAGTTAGGCAAGCTGACCAATGACCAGCTTCAGAAGATTGAGGATGACACGCGTCAGGGTGGGGGAATCCTTACCGGCCTGATTGGTACCAGTGCCTGGTATGCCCCGGGCGTGGCGACGGCGGAGATGGTGGAAGCCGTTCTGCTGGACCGCAAGCGCATCCTCCCCTGCACCGTACTCCTAGACGGCCAGTATGGGGTCAATGACCTGTACTTTGGCGTTCCCACACTGCTCGGTGCAGGGGGTGCAGAGGCCGTTTACGATCTGATGAAGCTTACCCCGCTGACGGAAATCGAGCTGGCCGGGATCAAAGAGTCTGCGCTGAAAGTGCAGGGGACGGTAGATAGCCTGAAGGCACTCGGCAAACTGTAGGTTTGCCTCCGCTGTATCTCAGTCCTTGGATTTATCCGCGGGGAATTGTCATTGAGTACGACGATATTCGCCCGCTCGTGGTACATGTCATCGCTCTCAGTCTGCTGAATGGCAGCGGGGGCGAGGCTTAGAAGTCTGATTTTTAGAAACCAAATTATGCCGGTAACACTTAAAGACATTGCCGAAAAAACGGGCGTCTCTGCCAGTGTCGTTTCCACGGTGCTCAGCGGCCGCGATAACGGAACGTTCGTCAGTGAAGGGACACGGCGCAAGGTTCTGCTCGTGGCCGAGCAGCTGCACTATACCCCGGTGCGGGCTGGACGGCCGCGTGGCAGCCGGCGTCTGCGTCGTCAGCATACGGAGCAGTTTATCGGCGTCTGGGATGCCGACTATAACCCCGGCAGTGCGTATCTGGTGCAGAACCTTCAGGTAGCACTGCGCGACTATGCGCGGGAACAGGGAGAGGAGGCCGTCGACGACTTTGGCCTGCGGCTGCTGACCAGCGATGATCTGCCGCGTTTGGACGCCGTGGGTATCATGGGGATTATTCTTCTCTCCTCCCTGCCGCTGCCCCGCGAAGCCGCAACTGCCGGAACACCCTGCGTTATGGTCGGTGAGATCGACAATCCCCCGCGTGAATTCATTCAGGTCCATGCAGACAATGTCGCCGCCGGAGCTCTGGTCGGCGAATATCTCTGGAGCCTGGGGCATCGGCAGATTACCTTCCTTGCTCCCAGTGCTACCCCGCGCGTTACTGGCCGCCGCCTGGCGGGTCTGCGGAATGCCTGGACGGGGAATGAGTGCCACGCCGATCACGTCATGCACCACCCGTATGACACGCTGAAGACTCTGGGCGAGCGGGAACAGGTACGGCGGGTCGTCCTGCAGCTGTTCGGACCCGATGCTCCGGCCGATAACCGGCCGACCGCACTTGTCTGTAATGATGAAAATGTCGCGGCGATCGCCGCCCAAACGCTGGCGGAAGTGGGGCAGCATGTTCCGCAGGACGTTTCCCTGACGGCTTTTGGTGATACCCCGCGCCTGGCTGAAGCCCTGACTCCGCCGCTGACGGTGATCCGTCTTCCCGTCGCCGCGCTGGCCAAAGCCGCAATTGCCGCCCTCTATGAGCTGCACGATGCCGAGACAGCCGACGCCGTCACAGAGCGCGACCATAGCCTGTCAGTTCAGCTTGTCACTCGCGCCTCCTGCGCCAGTCCCCGGCATGTTTGAGACGGCCCGACAACTAAGGCAATACTCTTGAAAACGCACCATCCAAATTTGCTCGATCGTACGACGACGCTCCTCGTCATAGTGGATATGCAGGAGCCTTTTTTAAACGTCATCCATGAGCGTGCCCGGCTGACCGAAAATGTCAGGCTGCTGGCACAAACGGCCGCGATCTTAAATATTCCTGTGGTCTCCACCGTTCAGTATGCCGAGCGTATGGGTGGTCTCGTCCCTGAAATCTCCGAAGTCCTTCCCACATCTGCGAAGTGGCCGCTGGATAAGCTCTGTTTTTCCTGCGCTCGCAGCGAAGAGTTTGCTGCGTTTCTGGCTGCGAGCGGCCGGCGGCAGATTTTGCTGTGCGGGGTCGAGACCCACATCTGCATCTCACAGACGGCACTTGATCTGGTGCATTTAGGCTACCAGGTCCATGTGGCCGCGGATGCGGTCTCGTCGCGATCACAAGAAAAGCACAAGCTGGGTATGGAGCGGCTGCGCGACAGCGGTGTGCTGCCCTGCGCCGCCGAAGCCGCCATCTATGAATTATTAGGCGAGGCTGGAACCCTCGAGTTCAAATCCATACTCAAACTGGTCAAGTAAGACTATAAAGTTTCTTCGCCGGTGCGCCGATACTCTTAGTATAACGCAGCATAAATTACTTGAACGAGGGACTGTTGTGCCGACACTGATTGAAACAAAATTGAAGCAAGAGCGGCTGCTGCGTATTATTGAAGACGAGCTTCAAGATCTGCCGCCGCTGCCCGCCGTGATCGTTCGCGTCATGCAGACGGTTAATGACCCGGCGACCTCAGCCAGCGACCTGAACCGGCTGATTTCGGCAGACCAGGCACTGGCGTCAAAAGTGCTGCGTTTGGTCAACTCTTCCTATTACGGCTTCCCGCGCAAGATCTCGACGGTAACCAATGCTGTAGTGATTTTGGGCTTTAACACCGTTCGCAACCTGACAACTTCGCTGGGCGTCTCCAATGCATTTGATTCGCAGGGCCAAAAGACCGCGCTGAACCGTGAGCAGTTCTGGGCACACTCTCTGGGAACGGCGGTTGCGGCAACTGCGCTGGCCCGCCGTAAGGGGATCGGGTCGAAGGCCATCGAAGAGGTATTTATTGGCGGCCTGATGCATGATATCGGAAAGCTGTTTCTCGATCAGTACTTCCCCGATCAATATGCGATCGCTATGAAGCTGGCAAGTGCGGCGAAGATCTCCATCTGGGAATCGGAAAAGACCGCTCTGGGCGTCGGCCATGCGCTGGTCGGCAAGCGGATTGCGGAGAAGTGGAACCTTCCGGCGTCGCTGACTTCCATGATCACCCTGCATCATCAGCCGGCCTTCGCCAAAGAATACTTCGAGATGACTGCAACCATCCAGGCCGCCGATTTTGTGGCTCGTAAACTGGGACTCGGCAGTTCCGGCGACACTCTCGTTCCAGCGCTCTCCCCCGAAGTTGAAAAATGGCTGGCCTTCTCTCCCGCCGTCTGGGAGGCGGTGGAGACGGATAGCTGCCGCAAGTTCGAGGAGTCAAAAGACTTTTTGCAGGTGCTATAGAGATAATTTCACGAGCAAGCCCGGCCAGAAATGGCCGGGCTTTTTCTGCTGTTGAGAGCCTCTAAAGACCTAGCTCACTCAGCCCTGGGTGATCGTCGGGACGCCGACCTGGCGGCCAGTGAAACTTGCGTTCGGCTTCTGTGATTGGCAAGTCGTTAATGCTGGCATGACGAAACTGCATCAGCCCGTTCTCCGCAAACTCCCAATTTTCATTGCCATACGAGCGATACCATTGACCTGATTCATCATGCCATTCGTAAGCGAAACGCACGGCGATCCGGCTGCCTGCAAAAGCCCAAAGCTCTTTGATGAGGCGATAATCCATCTCCCGTGCCCATTTCCGGCGCAGGAATTCGACGATCTGGGCACGGCCCTGGGGAAATTCCGTGCGGTTGCGCCACTGGCTTTCCGGCGTGTAGACCAGCGAAACACTCTCGGGGTCACGGTTGTTCCATCCGTCTTCTGCCATGCGGACTTTCTGAACAGCCGTCGACAGGATAAAAGGCGGGACCGGCGGGCGAGGTTCTTGAACTGTATTCATGCTGGGATCCTTATTTGCTGCAATACTTGACGTCTACTGTAAGTCTTATCACGGGTTGAAAGGTGAGGCTTCTAGAAAGTGCCAATGAAGCGGAATATTCTGCGGTGTCTCGATGACGCTTGTGACAATGAACTCGACAACACGCTGGGCACCGGGTGGCAGCACAGCCCTGTCCACATCCCAAAGGGTTTTAGCTGTGCCTGTGAGCTGAAGCGTGTTCCCGGAGGAGAAGTCGATAAACAGCAGCCCCGCCTGCGGGTTGAGCGCGAGATTGCCGAGGGTGTTAAACATATTGTTTCCAGGATAATCAGGAAATATCAGCGTCACTTCGTCTGCAACGCGGACAAATCCCGGGGCACCCCCCCGGTGGGACGCATCCGTCCCGGCTTCGGCGTGTGCCGAAGCAACAAAGAATGTGTCCGACTGCTCAATCCATTTTTGCTGCGGGCGGCTCAGATTTCCGCTTTGCCGCGACTGCCGTGGCGGCACGGCGATTTGTTCCCACTCCCGTGCTTGAATGTATTTCGGGCAGTTAGCATACGCCTGATGCACGGTGACAGCCATGACGTGATCACACTGTCGAGTCAGTTGTCCGTTAACTCGCATCCGGCGGCGCGAAGATAGCTCAATGGCGAGCAGACCGACATCCGTTCCGTCTTGCCAGACTTCATGCAGGGGATCGCCCGAGAACGGCGCAGCGCGAATTTCAACGGTGTGACCATCCGGCGCGGATGCGAAGCCCGGCACTCCCGCCAAAACGGATGCCCAAACACAACTTTGAGTGTCGGCGTACCCGACAATGACAAACGGTTGGCGCTTCAGAAAATCCTGAGCCGCCGCCGGCATTTCCGTGTGGATACTAGGGCCGACGCGCTCCGCCAATGCGCGAACGCCAGCCTGTTCCTGCACCGCATATTCTCCGGCATGAAAAGTTGACATTGAACTACCCTTCTTGATGGCTGCCTCGCGCCGTCGCGCACACAAATAACGCGCGGCGGCGGAGCGTTTCTTCCAACTATTTAGAAGAAGCCGCAGGTCGGTGCGCCTGCCGCAGGAGCGGGCTGCCCTTCGGCACCGGCGGGGGAAAATATTTCCAGGCGGATGCCATCCGGGTCCGCAAAGAAGATGCCGCCCGACGAGGCACCTTCGGCGTGGGGGACAACTCCGTCATGGAAGAAGTGCGCTCCGGCCGCACGCGCTCTGCTCTCGGCGGCGTGGACCTCTTCGATTGTGGGAACCATAAACGAGAGATGGTGCAGGCCGGGGTTGTCCGCAACGAATCGCCCCTCGCTCTGCTGCCAAAGAGTCAGCACCAGTGTGCTGTTATCATTTAGGAAGACAAATGCTCGCCCTGCCTCGCTCGACTCTGCCGTGACCTGGAACGCGAACACGTCCTGATAGAAGCGGCTGGCACGGGCCAGATCACTGACGTTGAGGCCAATGTGGCCGGTTTGGAACTTCGACCCTGATGTCTCTGCCATACTGTTCTCCAATCTGTTTAAGCCTAACCTCCAAAATGATTTTTGAAAGTTATATACTTATACCTGTCGGATCCCTAACTTGTCAATACTTGTTTTAAAGGTTATAATGAATTCTTTTTAGTGGAAGGAAGAAAGGCAAAGACTATGAGCGAGGTCGGAACGTTCCTGTTTTTAGGGAATGCATTATGGCTGGATTTCGTCAACACAGAAATTGCTGTGGATGGAGAGCCGGTAGATTTGGTGAGGTCAGAGGCGGACTTACGAGCTTGGCTGGTGCAGTCTGGAGTACTCGGCGCGAGGGAGCTGCCGGAAGTCACGCTTCTGCCCCGTGCTCTGGAACTGCGAACATTTCTTCGGACACTCGCTGATCAGTTTATGCAGGGCACACCTATATCAGCCGAGGCCGCCGCGACGTTGAACAGCCTGCTCAGTTCGCGGCGTGGAACTGTGCAATTGTTTCGCCGGGACGACAGATGGGAGTTACTGTTTTATTCCGAGAATGTGCGGGGAGCAGACGCGCTTTTCCCCGTCGTACAATCTATCGCGGACTTGCTTTCAGCGGGGGATTGGCGTTTGGTTCGGAGATGCGAGGGGCCGAAATGCATTCTCTTTTTCTACGACACGAGCAAAAATCACAAACGCCGCTGGTGCAGTATGGAGGGCTGCGGCAATCGTGTCAAGGCGGCGAATCACTACAAGCGAGTTCACGTCAAAGAAAGCGAACGGGAAAAGTAGCAAAATGCGACTCTGTAAAACTGAGTGTCAGCGTCCGCCCCAGCCGCGTTTCGCCTGTGCTCCGGCGGCGAAGAAGGCCTCGATTGCTGACGCGTCCCCTACGGCGACCGCCGCTTCCAAAATAGCCAGCTCAGCCCGAAATCCGTGCAGCGCGGACAGCAGCGCGTCTCGGTTCGAAAGGCAGACATCCCGCCAAAGCTCGGGCGACGAGGCCGCTACGCGAGTCGCATCCGCGAAGCTGCCGGCACTCAGCTGATCGGTTTCGGCATAGATCCCCCGCACTGCCGCCGCCTGCCGCATCAGGGCCGATGCCAGAACGTGCGGCAGATGGCTGGTGACTGCCAGCATCGCGTCATGCGCCCCCGGCGAGAGTGTCAGCGTGGCTGCTCCCACTTCCCGAGCCAGCATCTCCACCGTATGCAGTGCCTCCGGGTCCGTCGCCTCGGAAGGGGTGACTGCCCAGGTTGCTTCCTCGAACAGATAGGGCGTTGCCGCTTCGACTCCCGTCTGCTCCGACCCCGCCAT
>JANXMY010000133.1 GCA_025354405.1 Armatimonadota bacterium | reverse complement strand
CGCGATCCGCGCCGGACCGAAGGCGAACAGACAGGTTCCTCGGAGACCTCATTTTCGATGCTGCTGATGCCCCTGGTCGCCGGCAACGAGACCATGGGCGTGGTTCAGTTCGAGCGGGATGAGCCGGGGCGCTTTACCCCGCGCGACCTGTCCCGTGTCCGCGCCCTGGCAAGCCAGGCGGCAGCGACCATTGCAAATGTCCGCACGCATCAGGATGTTTATAACCAGGCCGTCACCGACAGCCTGACCGGCCTCTACAATCGCCGCCACATGCAGGCCGCTCTGCTGGATGAGCGCCGCCGGGCCCAGCGCTACAGCCATCCGCTTTCGGTCATTATGCTGGATGTCGACGGCTTCAAGAGCTACAACGACACCTACGGCCATGTCCAGGGAGATGTCCTGCTGAAGAAGCTGGCGGACCTGCTGCGCGAGAATGTCCGCAGCGTCGACAGTGTGGGCCGCTTCGGCGGGGAAGAGTTTATCGTCCTGATGCCGGAGACTACGGCGGCGGAAGCCCATTTCACCGCCGAGCGCCTGCGCACCGCCGTCGAGTCCACCATCTTCCCCGGCTTCGTCGAAGACCCGGACCTGATGGTCTTCAAAACCATCAGCCTTGGGGTCGCCACATTCCCCGAAGACACCGATGACACGCAAAATCTAGTCACCCTCGCCGACAACGCCCTTTACCGCGCCAAACGCGGCGGCCGCAACCAAACGGTCCGGGCGGGGTCGGAAAGCGGGTAGCAGCACACTTACCCCGCCGGAATCACCACGATCTTGCTTTGCACTGCCTTGACGCCGGGAACACTCCCGGCGATCTGCGCGGCCAGCGCTCTCTGCGGGGAGGTGGTGACACTGCCTTCCAGAATGACGATGCCGTTTTTGGCACTGACAGTGATGAAGCGGGCGGAAAGAGTTTTGTCGCGGGAGAAGGCGTCCCGAACGGCGAGGGCGAGGGGATCGCCCGGCTCGAAGCCGGACTGGGAAGGGACATCGGGCAGGGTGACGGTCTGACCGGAGTAGCGGCCGGGCTGGATGGTGTTTCCGGACTGGCCTAGCTCCCAGGAGTTAGCCGACGCCGAGTTGGTCGGGGTGCCGATGTGGTAGGACGGCGTCGGCGTGACGGGGTCTTTGCGCGAGCAGCCGGCAAGTATCACAAGACTCAGGGAGACCAACAGACAAAATGATTGGAGTTGCGCGGGGACTAACTTTTCTGCGTCCATTGACTGATGACGACCCTTCCAATCCCCGCCATATCCTCTTGGATGGCGACCTCAGCATAGCCTGCTTCTCGCGCCGCTTCGGCGACAGTTTCCGCCTGTCCCATCCCGACTTCCAGCAGCAGCCAGCCGCCCGGCTTCAGATAGGGCGGGGCTTCCAGCAGCAGGCGGCGGTGCAGAGCTGTGCCGTCTAGGCCCGCTGCTTCTCCTTCCCCGGAAAGTGCCAGGCGCGGCTCGTAATCACGCACTTCGGGCTGAAGATCACTGATCTCCGCTTCGGGAATGTAGGGCGGATTTGAGACGATCACCGCGCAGCGCAGCTCCGGCGGCAGCGGGGCGAATAAATCGCCCCGGAGCAGTGTTACCCGGTCTTCCAGCGCGTACCGGACGACGTTCTTTCGGGCCAGCTTCAGGGCATTGGCGCAGAGGTCGGTGGCCCAGACCTGCGCCTCTGAGTTCTCCAAAGCCAGTGTGACAGAGAGGCAGCCGCTTCCCGTTCCGATATCCGCCAGCACCGGGGCACTTTCTGCCAAACAAATCTCTCGGGCCGCATCCACCAGCATCTCGGTTTCCGGGCGCGGGATCAGCACGGCCCGGTTGATTTTGAACGGCCGCCCGTAGAACCACGCTTCCCCGGTGATATACGGCAGAGGGCGGCGCTGAGTTCGCAGGGAAACGGCTTTCTCATAAATCAGCTGCTCCCGGTCCGTCAGCAGCAGCTCCGGCTCGCGCGCCAAATCTTCCCGGCGGCATTTCAAGGCCCAGACCAGCAAAAGCTGGGCGTCCAGACGGGGAGCCTCGATCCCCACCTGGGAAAGAGCAGCGGCAGCGCGAGCGAGAGCCACGGCGACGGTCACTTCAGAAATATCTCGATAACCGGAACTGTAACGTCCGGCTTTTTCACCGGCAGTTCCAATGTCAGTGTCGAGGCTTCGCGTTCCTCGGACATCGAGCCATAAGCTGCCTCGGGGATGCTGCGAAGAAGTTTGACCTCCGAAGCATCGTTCAGAAGCTGTGCGTACTCGACGACATCTGCCATGCCATCAAGATGAATATGCCGGTAGGGCCAGGTGAAAAGGTGCAGGTAAAGACGCCTCGTCTTCGGATTGTATGTGTAGCGGCAGTCCTGAGGCGTTTTATAACCCTCGGGAGCCTGCGTACAGCCATAGATCGCCCGGCTGTGCCGTTTCATCCAGTCGCCCATGCCGCGAAGACAATCCAGTGCCCTGCGGTCGAACTCGCCGCGTCCCGTCGGTCCGACATTCAGCAGCAGATTTCCACCTTTACTAACTCCATCAACGAGCATGTGTAATAGCTGTTCCACACTCTTCCAGGATTCCTCGTCGCGGTGGTAACCCCAGGCCCCGCTCAATGTCTGGCAGGCTTCCCACACGACAGGCTGGCCGTTGACTTTGACCCATTCGCGCGGCTGAAACTGCTCAGGCGTTTTCACATCCTGATCGATTCCCAAACGATCGTTCAAGATAATATGCGGCTGCAGCTCGCGTATCATACGAATCAGCTTTTCGCTTTGCCACTGTTCTTTGCCTTTTCCTTCGTAGGAAAAATCGTACCAGAGTATATCCACATGGCCGAACTCGGTCAAAAGCTCGCGTGTCTGACCATGAAGATACTCGACATAGCGGGCAAGGTCCTTCTGCGCGTTCGCCTCACGGGCGGCAGGGTTATCTCGCATCGGGTGAAAATCGTCCACGGTGTAATCGGGATGATGCCAGTCAAGCAGTGAGTGGTAAAAGCCTGTTTTTAGACCTCGACCGCGAAAAGCGTCCACCATCGGACGCAATAAGTCCTTCCCATAGGGCGTATTCGTCGCCTTGTAATCTGTCAGCTGACTATCCCAGAGACAAAATCCCTCATGGTGTTTGGTAGTAACCACGAAATACTTCATGCCTGCGTTCACCGCAGCGTCAGCCCACAAACCAGGGTCGTACAAGTCAGGATCGAAGTGTTTAAAGTATTTCTCGTAATCCTCATTCGAGACTTTCTCCACATTTCGTACCCATTCCTGCCGGGCAGGCAGGGCGTAAAGCCCCCAGTGAATAAACAGTCCTAAACGTGCCTCAGTAAACCACGCTGTCTCTCCATCAGTGGGAGCAATTTGCAAAGTCATGATACTTTTCTCCTAGTTTGTGTCTTCCTTCAGTATCTCGGCTTGGTGGGTACTGACCAGCTTGCCGATGATAGGATGAGTCTCGCCGCCGAAAATGAGCGGCTTTTCACTCGTCCAAAATCCCAAAGGGCAGCCCTAGCGGCATCGGTGCAGGGCGCTCAAAGGCCAGAGTTGGGGAATAGGCCAATCCGGTGCGCGACGAATCCAGAAAGCCCTGCATTGTGTCGAGGACGTTGTACGCCAGAGCGGCCCCGGCGCGGTGCGGGCGGCCCGTGCGGATGCCGTAGGCTTGATCGGCGACGCCTACCATACGGCCATAGCCAGTCTGGAATACTGTCGGCAGGTCTTCGAATCCTGCGCCTGTGTTAAGCTGTACCCGCCCGTCGAAGCCGTTCGGATCGGGGACTTTCAGCGTCCCTTCCGTGCCGTACAGAGTGATTGGGAACTCGCTATCGTACTGCGCGTGGTGGGTCGCAAAGCTGGTGATGATCGTCCCGACTGCACCCTGAACGAACTCCAGGGTCCCGACGATGTGGTCCGGGGTGGTCACGGTGATGATCTGGCCATGCTTTGGCTGGCTGGTAATTGTGCGCTCCGGAACGGCAATGGAGGCAGCCCCGGTGAGCCGCTTGATCGGGCCGAGTATGTTGAGCAGAGCCGTCAGGTAGTAAGGCCCCATGTCGAACATCGGGCCGCCACCGGGAGCATAGTAAAACTCCGGGCTGGGGTGCCATGACTCGTGCCCCCGCCCCATCATAAACGCGGTAAAGGCAACCGGTGTGCCGATGAGCCCGTCATCGACGGCCTTGCGGGCGGTTTGGATCCCCGCGCCCAGAAAGGTATCGGGAGCACAGCCGACACGCAGATTTTTTGCGGCGGCGGCATCGAGCAGCTTTATTGCTTCATTGCGGTCAAGCCCCAGCGGCTTTTCGGCGTAGGTATGCTTGCCCTGCGCAATTGCCGCCAGCCCAATCGCAACATGCGTCTGCGGCAGGGTCAGATTCAGGACAATCTCGATGTCAGGATGGGCCAGCAGCTGCTCTGGCGTCAAAGTCTGGGGAATATGAAACTTCTCGGCCTGTGCCCGTGCGGCCTCGGGGTTCAGGTCGGCACACGCGACCACTTCGAGGATGGGAAACTTTGGCGCATTCTCGAAATACTGACTGCTGATGTTCCCGCAGCCGATAACGCCGACTTTGACGGACCTAAGCGATTCTGTGTTGGGCATAGGAGATTCCTTTAGGACAAACAATACTGAGACTAAATTAAGCGACTTCCTGCTTCAGCTTTTCGGCCTGATCGGCACTGACCAGCGTGTCGATGATATGCTGAATTTCGCCGCCGAGAATCAAAGGCAGGTTGTGGATCGTCAGGCCAACCCGGTGGTCGGTCAGACGGTCCTGTGGGAAGTTATAGGTGCGGATCTTTTCCTCACGTCCCCCCGAGCCGATCAGACCCTTCCGGGTCGTTCCCAGGGAGGCTTCCTGCTTTTGCAGCTCGATATCGTAGAGGCGGGACTTCAAAACTCGGATGGCTTTCTCGTAGTTCTGAAGCTGCGAGCGCTGGTCCTGGCAGGTGACGACAATATTGGTCGGCAGGTGGGTAAGGCGCACGGCGGTCTCGTTTTTCTGGACGTTCTGTCCGCCGGCACCGGCACTGAGCGTATGCTCCCGCTTGATATCTTTGTCGGGGATCTCAATCTCAATGTCTTCGACTTCCGGCATGACCATCACGGTCGCAGTGCTGGTCTGCAGGCGGCCGCTGGATTCTGTGACGGGGACGCGCTGAACACGGTGAACGCCGGACTCGAATTTGAGTGCCGAGAAAGCCCCAGTGCCATGGATCTCCATGATGGCTTCTTTGTAGCCGCCGATGCCCGTTTCATTCGAGTTCAGCAGCTCATACTTCCAGCCGCGCTTTTCGGCGTAGCGCATGTACATCCGGAACAGCTCACCGGCAAAGAGCGCAGCTTCCTCGCCGCCTGCGGCCGCCCGGACTTCCAAAATGACGTCTTTTTCGTCGTTGGGGTCTTTGGGCAGGAGCATGACTTTCATCTCCTGCTCCAATGCCGCCCGCTTGGCCCGCAGCTCATCGAACTCAGACTGAGCCATGTCGCGCATCTCATCGTCGAGCGAGCCGCGCAGCATATCCTCGGTTTCGTCCACCTGCCGGTCCGTGTCGTTATACTCCCGGAACTTGGCGACGATCTCGGTCAGGTCGCTATACTGCTTGTGGACACGCCGGTATTCGTCCATATCGTTGACCAGATTGGGGTCAGACATGCGCCGCTCCAAGTCCTGGTACAGCTCTTCAACTTCCGCTAATTTCTCGAACATATCCTATTTCCTCAAGCGACTGCCGCCGCCAGCTCTTCATCTGTTTTGTCAGTCCGCAGGGCGGAATTCGTCAGTGTCGCACCGTCATGCTCGGCAGCCCAGACAGAATCGAGGGCCGCGATTGCGACTTCGATCTGGCTGTCATCGGGCACACGAGTCGTCAGGTACTGTGTCCACAGGCCCGGGGCAATGAGTGCCAAAGCCCAGGGTTTGTCCCGGTTCGCCCCCGCCCATTTGAGAATTTCAAATGCGATGCCGGCCACGACCGGCAGCAGGAGCAGGCGCAGGCCGATGATCTCCAAAAGTGAGTTTCGCGGGATAATGGCAAAGACGAACACCGAAGTGATCAGCACGATAAAAATAAAGTTTGTGCCGCAGCGCGGGTGAATACGGCTCGATGCCTGGGCATTCTCCAGCGTCATCGGCAGTCCGGCCTCCAGCGTGTTGATGGCCTTGTGCTCTGCCCCGTGGTATTGAAAGACCCGTTGGATATGCTTCATCTGTGAAATCAGCAGGATATAAGTGAAAAAGAATGCCAGTCGAATGCCACCTTCGGCCAGATTAACGACCAGGGATGTGTGCCCGTGCAATGCTTTATTGGCGAGTATCGCTGGCAGCGTCCAGAAGAGTCCAAAGCCGAGAACGAGTGAAATCACCGTGGTCGCGCCGATGGCAATGCCGTTAATGGTGCCATTCGCAGATTTCTCTTTACCGACGACCCCTTCACCCATCGCGACGTTTACGGCACTTGCCGCAGCGGCTTCACTGGGAGCCTGTGCGTCATCCTGCGCCTGGACATTCGCGGCGTAGGTCAGGGCTTTGATGCCCATCGCCATGGCATCGATCAGGGCCAGCGAGCCGCGCAGAAAAGGCTTGTTCAGCCACTGCACGCTGCGCAGGTGCTTTTCGACCGGCTCCAGCTGCGTGACGATCTCGCCATTTGAAAGCTTGCGGCAGGCGACGGCAAAGAAGCGCGGGCTGCGCATCATCACGCCTTCGACCACTGCCTGACCACCGTACTGTGTACGCTCATCTGCCATAATTCTGGTTACTCCCCGAAATAAAAACAGTCCCCTTCCCATATGTTTGGAAAGAGGACTGCAGGCGACGTTATTTCTTCATACCGTACTTGGACAGGAATTTGTCCACGCGGCCCGCGCTGTCGAGCAGCTTCTGCTTGCCGGTAAAGAAGGGATGGCACTGCGAACAGATTTCGACGTGGATGTTCTCCGATGTCGAACGGGTCGGGAAGACATTGCCGCAGGCACAGGTAATGTCCGTTACGGTGTAGGTGGGATGGATTCCAGGCTTCATAAAACTCTCCTATCGTTGCCGTTGGAGCACCAATCGGCGGGCCTTAAAGTCGGCCAACTTCGTAGTATACCGTTTAAACACTCCACAAGGCAACTGTGTTCCGCAAAAAGAGGAATGGCGTTCCATCAATCGGGGTATATCTCTCTCTATGAAAACTTCGACGGCCCCCAGACTTATCCTGCGCCATGTCGTTCTGGGTGTAATTCTCAGTATTATCTTCACCCTCGTTTTCGTCCGGCTGTTCGACTTCGTAGAAGACACCAAAAACGTAACGCCGTTCGATCGCGGTCTGCTGTCGTTTATGAATCAGCATCGTAATCCGATTCTTACCCAGGTGGCGACGATTCTGGCACACCTGGGATCACCGACGGTGGTCGTGGGTATCGCTTTTGTGGCGGCAATCGCCGGCCTGATCTGGCGGAAGATACGGGGGGCGGCCTGGACCCTGCCAATCGCGGTGATCGGCGCGGGGATCATTATTCAGAGTGTCAAGATGCTGATCCAGCGCCCCCGCCCCACCCTCTACACCCCGCTGCTGCATGAAGGCGGCTTTTCGTTCCCATCCGGCCACTCCCTGATCGCGATGGTCGTCTACGGACTGCTGGGGTATTTCGCACTGCACCTCGTCAAAAACTGGGCGGCACGTCTGGCGGTGCGTGTCATCACGGTGCTGGTGGTGTTCTCCATCGGCCTATCGCGTGTGTACGTCCAGGTGCATTACCCGACCGACGTCATTGCGGGGTGGGCCGCAGGTATCCCGTGGCTTGTGGCATGCTTGGGGCTGCATGAGGTGCTCGCCCGCCGCTGGCCGGCCTCAGGGGAGCCGGTGCTGACGCCGCAGACGGATAAAGCGGGAGACACGCATTCCGCCGGGGCCAGAGTGAAGACGCTGCTTGGAGGATAACCGCTGCTGGGGGGGATAATTACCGACAAAAAAAGCCCCTGCCGCCTCATGCGAGCTTTCAGGGCCACAAAGCCCAGTCCGACCAGAAGCAGGCCGAACGAGCCGAAGGTCGAGACTTCGGGAACGGCACTCGGGGTGATGTTCACTTTAAAGATAGCTGAGGTGTAGTCGTAGTTACTTTGCGTGTCGGCTCCTGTTCCATTGGCGTCCAGATAGAACGAGGTCGTGGAAGCGGGTGCAGAGTTCAGCACTTTGAGGGTGCCGGTGGAGTTGCGGCTGTCTGTCGCCGCGATGGCTGTTCCAAAGAAAGGGGAGGCAAAGGAGAATTTCCCGGCGGCACTCGGGCTGACTATGCTGATCGTGACGGCATTGATCTCCTCAATACCCGTGTTTTTAAATGTCCCTGCGAAAGAAACGCTATCCCCGGGATGCAGATTCAGCGCTGTGCCGACCGGCGAAGTGAACGAAAAGCCCTGTGCCTGCCCCGAATGGGCACCGACGCCCAGAGTATTAAGTCCGAGAGCGGCGACAATTGCCCGAACTGCTCCGTGCGCTTCGGGCCAAGCCCACGTAGGCTTCGGAGGCAGCTCGGCAAGCATTTCCTGGAAATAGGCCATCTCACCGGTGCGGGCCAGCGAGGCCGGAGCGTCGGCCCATTGATGCCCGTACCCCATTTTCGCAGGCACGGATTCGGAAAGGGTTGTCCTGCCGGTCTCGCAGGAGAGTAGCGATATTGAAGAGTAGGCGGCCATATCTCGGCTGTTCATTTGGTTACTCATGGAGGGATTCCCTATGTCGAACATCTGTTTTATGACACCAAAAAACCGCTCACTTTATCTGCAAATTTGTCAGAAAACTTTATCCTATGTGACACGAGAGATGGCCAATTTTTGGGTAAACATTGTTACAACATTCTTCAGAGGCGAACAAGTGTATTTGCTTAGCAAAACCTTGCCCCTGGAGAAACACACGGGAAACCGTATATTTACGGGAACATTTTTCGCCGGAATACCGACTGAATAATCAACATGGCTCAAATTGACTGCACAAAAGATCCAGCGGAAACTCTCATCGTGAAATCAGACCCTAATGCCGCGCAGTCGATCGCACACTACGCGCTGCGGCGGGAGATCGGGCGCGGCGGCATGTCCAGCGTGTATGAGGCGGAAGATACGCGCACAGGAACCTATTTTGCTCTCAAGCTGCTCACGCTGCCCCCGTCGCTTACCACAGACGAAAAAAACAATTTGATCGCCCGGTTCGAGCGGGAAGCCCGCATCATTTCCCGCCTGTCTCACCCAAATATCGTGGATATCCACGAAGTCGGCGAAGAGAATGGCCAGCACTTTCTCGCAATGGAATATCTGCACGGGGAGACCCTGCGCGAGCGCATGACGCGTGAGATTCTCACGCCGGAAGAGTCACAAAAGATCTTAAGCCAGATTGCCGGGGCGGTGGATGCAGTTCACGCGGCGGGTATCGTCCATCGGGACATCAAGCCGACAAACATCGTGCTTCTGCCGGACGGCACGGCAAAGCTGCTGGACTTTGGCATCGCCCGATCAAGTGAAGAGACCTCCATTACCAGTACGGGAATTCTTGTCGGTTCACCCTCCTATATGGCTCCCGAACAGATCAAAGGAGAAGCTGGAACAGCGGGAACCGATCTGTGGGCTATGGGCGTGCTGGCCTACGAAATGCTGTCGGGACACCCGCCGTTCACGGGCCAAACGGTCGCGAATGTCCTGTATCAAATCACTAATGAGTCGCCTGCTCGAACACCGACCCTCTCAGTCGCGGTGCAAAAGGCACTGCGGCGCGCTTTGGACAAAAACCCGGCACGTCGCTACCCGAATGCGGCGGCCCTCCTGTCCGCTCTGGAAGAGGCGCAGCCGGAAATACCTAGTACCTCCCCCATGATAGCCGCTCGGCCTCATCCGCGCTCGGCCCCCCGCTGGCTGCCGGCTGCGGCATTACTGGTTCTGTTTCTGCTGGGTTTTTCCTGGACACTTCGGCAGCGTCACGAAGCAGCGGCTTTCGTGCGCGTCCAGCCGCAGAACGTCCACGAAATTCATTCGCCGGTGGTGCCGGAGGCTCAGACCTCAATAGCAGAGACTCAGGTCCCGACGGCCAAGGTGATAACCCGCCTGTCTTCGCCCGCAGTGGCAGCCCACCCGCATGCACTGCGAGCAGTTACCTACAAGCACACGGCCGCATTGTCCAAGCCTCGACAGTTAGCCTCTGCTCCGATAGCCCAAAAGACGGAGCCGAGACTGGTAAGGTTTCACCGCACGGAAGAGGCACACAGGCAAAGCATTCGGGCACAAAAGGCTATCGTCAGAAGTATCACGCGGCTGGCCTTGCCTGATTCTTATGACGGCGATGACCCGGAAGCCGACGCACAAATTCGTAAATTGGAGTGGGCACAAACCCAATAGTTTCTGACACGGTTGTTTCTAGAGAGGTTTTGTCATGACGAGAGCGGAGATCGAGCGTGCGAATGCCGCCCATAATTTGGAGGCAACGCAGTTTATCAGCAGTGAAGAAATCAAAAAGGGGCAGCTTTTTGCGGACAGTCAGGATATGGAGGCCACGCAATATGTCAGCAGCGAAACTGTTCAGAGCGCAGCACGGCGGAAAAATTTTGTCCTGCCGCTGATTATTGCCGGGGTGATAATTGCAGGTATGATAGTTATAGCGCTCCTGCTAAGTGGCACTCTATACCGAGAGGGGCACCCGACTGCTACGCGGGCTACGCCAGGGCGACCGCAGTGATCCAAAGAAACACCATTCGTCCCCTTCAAGCCGTCGGCACAACTCTTCTTCTCACTGCACTGGTCTTTTCATACCCGGCAGCCCGGGGAGAGCCCTATGCGGATGCCTTTCCCACGATCCCGGAATCGGATTGGGCGGGCCTTCGCCTGATGATATTGCCCCAGTCGAAATCGCTGCAGCACTTCGGCTACCAGGAGCTGTATCAGGATGCAGATAAAGCCTATACACCACTACGTTACGATGACTACACGGGGCGAATTGTGCGCGTTCGAGGAATTGGTCACGGCAGAGCGACGAATGGGGAAGTCTTTGATGAGGCGGATCTACAGCTGGAAGATACCAAAGAGATCATTCACGGCGATCTCGAGCAGGGCTGCATGAACGATGTCGGGCCGGTTTCCGATCTGGAAAAAGCGCGGAAACGCTATTCAGGCAAGACGCTGTGGTATGCCGATGACTCCCTAAAGAGTGGCGATCGAAAAATCAAAGTCAAGCAATATCTGCCGGTCAAGGTACTGGAGGTTGTTCCCGGCTGGTATGCCCCCGTGCCGGTCCGATTTATTGTGCAGACAAAAATGGGGCAGCGCGGCTATGTAGATGTTCACATGAGCGATACCAATGTCCCAGCCAGCCTGCAAAGCCGCAGCCGCTTCGAGGATACGTTCCTCGAAACGGATCCTCGAAAAACATACGCCTGGTCTCCAATGGCATGGTCAGCGATTGAGAACAAAGAAGTATTTATCGGCATGACGTCCCAGCAGGTGCGTATGAGCTGGGGAGATCCGAAGGAGATCGTCACTCTTTCCAGCATCGATCATCAGGAAAAATGGCTCTACGACCGCAGATATATATTATTCTTGAAAAACGGCAGAGTGAGGGCGACACATCACTGAGCGCTCGAGGTCATTTTCGCTTTGCCGCTGCTCGTAGTCGGGTACTTTCAATGGTTTCATCGGTAACGGCCCGCTCGAAGCTGCGATACCCGGCGAGATGGAAGCCGTGCTTTTTCGCCAGTCGCGACGTTTCTTCCGCCTGGGCAATCGAGACTTCTTTACCGAGGGTGAACGATTCATAGCGGCCATCGAGTGCCAGCATGATGGTCTCCGACATACAGGCATACGCGGTTTTCGGTGGAAAGCCAAACGAGAAGTGAAAATCGGTGTCCGGTCCGGGCACCGAGACGACGCCGCCTTCGATCACCAGTACGTCATCGCGTTCCTTGGCGACCCGGACAGAGACGTCGCGCGGGCGGGCGACATCGCAGACTATGCATCCCGGCTTCAGATCCTCCGGCTCGATCACGGCATCTTTTGCACTAGTGACGGTGATGACCAGGTCGGCATCGCGCAGCCCCAGATGGACTTCGTCGTAGAGCCGGACACATGCCCCCGTCAGTTCATTCCCGACCGCTTCCAGCCGGGCGAGGTCCCGACCGATCAGCGCGATTTCTGCGCACTTTGGCGCCAGCATCTGTGCGCAGGTGCGGCCGATGGAGCCGGAGGCTCCCACAATCGCGACTTTGGCAGTCTCGATGTGAATTCCCATGCGCTTCGCCGCATCCAGTGCCCCTTCGACTGCCGTGGCCACCGTGTACGAATTCCCGGTGGTTACGGCGATATCCAGGCTTTTTGCCATCGTCACGCCGCCGTCACCGACAATCGACGTGAACGCCCCCAGGCCAATAATACCGGCCCCCAGACTTTCCGCCAGCTTGCCGCACTGGATCAGTCGTTTATACACAAAATCCTGGGGCAGTGTCAGCATCTGGGTCGGGGTCAGCGGGCAGCCGATAAACCAGCCCTCCGCTTCGGCTCCCGTCAGTGATCGAATTCCCGTGATATGCGACATGACGATGGGGGATTTGAACTTGATCGCCCACTCCACCGCCGGCTCCGGCAAGTACTTCGCGGCGGAGTAAATGCCGCCTTTTTTTGCGACGTCCCGCCGGGCATCGAATGGATGTATGATAAACGCGAATTTTTCCAAATTTAGTCCTTGTACGAGAAATACCTGATACGAAATACCGGCGGAGCAGAAGCCACGGATTGGAAATCCGAGGCTGAAAAAAGCCCGCTGTCGAAGCGACATTCAGAAAGGGTCGAGTCGCAGCACTAATTCTCCCCTACTTCACCGGCCTCAGCAGGAACGCCCGCCGGATGCCGTTGTGAATACCGTTGCCAATAATCCAGCCCGAGTTGTTGATACCAACCGCGTTTTGCAGCTGCCACCCGGAATGGGCTGGCAAAAGTGCGGCCAGCTCGTAGACGTGGCCGTTTTGCCAGAGCAGCGCGGCTTCGTCGGTCATCCGACCGGACTGCGAGTACGCATTGCCGACAATCTGGCCCCGGCTATTGATTGCCCCCGCTTTGCTGTCATGGATTCGCGGGATCGAACCCAGCCCGCGCATTTTGCCATTTTGCACGAGAAAAGCTTGATAATGAAACGAAATCTTTCGGCCCAGCGTTCCTCCAACCCTGCTGACCCAGCCCACAACCGATCCGGTGTCGCTGAGGGCACGGGCCACGCTGTCCGTATAGCCGGGGAGGACGCCCAAATCACGGGCCGCTCCGCCAGCTCCCCAGAAGATCGCATGGGAACGGGTCGTGCCGCTTATGAGCCGTTCACCTTTGCCGGCAGTCTCTCCTCTGTTATTCAGGGCACGGGCCTCAGAGCCTCGAAATCCGGTGGGCGGGGCAAGCTTGCGCAGGTGCCCCTGGCTCCAGAAGAATGCCTGGCTGTTGGAAACTCCGACCAGCTGGCCTTTGGCATTGATCGCTTCCGCCTGAGACAGGGAAAAACCGCGCACCGTGGCCGGAAACCCGCCCAGCAGCTTGATCTGCGTTCCGGAGAACCGGGCGGCCTGGAAGCTGGCTTTCAACGGATCAGGGCTGTACGCCCCCGCCATTTGCCCGGCATCATTGATGGCGGTCGCGTAGGCATGGCTGCCGTTCAGGGCGGAGAGCCGCCGCATCTTTCCCTTTTCCCACAGGAAGACATACGTGACATACTCCGGCCCTTTTCCCCGCGCCGCCGTATCCGCCCCACCGACGATCTGCCCCCGATTGTTCAGAGCAGTCGCCGCGCTTTCCGCCCCGCCTAGAGAGCCGAGGTCGGTCACAGCGTAGCGGGGGGGTGATTGGGCCGTGACGCAGCGTGTGAACAACAACGCGGCAGCGGCGCTCACGAGAAACGTGGAAGCAGTATTCATTGGATTTCAAGAACCACGGTCGCCTCTTCCAGGCCAGGGGCCGTCAGCTGAATCGTCACCGTCCCGGCAATTGTCGTCGCCTGCACATAGCCGAGCAGGCTCCCCCCAAATGCTTTCCGGCAGTTTGCCTGGTAGTCTTCATGGCTGGAGTGATCGCCGCTCTCCAGGCCCAGCAAACGTGCAGGGCCATGGAGGGTCCAGGTGACCTCGTGGGCCGCATCATAAACGGGGACGCCGTTTTCATCCACCACGGTGACGGAGATATGCGCGAGATCTACTCCATCGGCCCGAAGCACGGCGATATCGGCTTTGGCGACCAGTTTCCGCGCCGGACCGCTCGTTTGCAGCGAATTCTGCACTGCGTCCTGTCCCTGATTTCGGCCTGCCACCGTGAGAGTTCCCGCTTCATAGGGCACGTCCCAGAACAAAATGCGCTCCGGGGCATCGGCGAGCCGCCGGACACCTTGGGAGCGGCCGTTCAGCGTCAGCTCAGCTTCGTCGCAGTTGGTGAAGCACTGCACCCGCACGGGAGCGCCGACAGCTCCCGTCCAGACTGGCTCGGCTTTTTTGTGTGTCCAGAACGTCACGGCTTCCTCGCCTAACGGAACGTCACGCGTACCGAGATATACCATCGGGACATCTGACCACAGGCTTTGACGGTAGTAGAATTCTGATTTGGGCACGCCCGCCAGGTCCAGCAGGCCGGCGCCATTGCTGCGAACAGGCCACTGATGCGCTTCGCCCAGATAGTCGATTCCCGTCCACAAAAACTGCCCAAAAATGTACTCATTGTCGAGCACGGCCTGCCAGAATTCTAAGCGCATACCGTTCTCGCTGCCGTAGATAACCCGGTCTGGATAAGCCGCATGGTCCGCCGGATAGTGGGGTTCCTGATAATTGTAGCCCACGGCGTCCAGCGCATCGGCCAGCCCCACTTCATTGGCGATGAGTATCGCGGCGAGACCAGCCGTGATCGGGCGCGAAGTGTCGCAAGCCTTCGCGACAGCGACCAGCTGCCGTGCGATCTCGCCCAGGCGGCTGGCGTGAGGCTTCTCGGGCTGGAAGCTGATTCCATAGACCTGGGGATTTGTTCCCTCGTCGAACTTCTCATGCGTGTAAGGATCGTTCGGGTAATCAATTTCGTTGCCGATGCTCCACATCACGATGCTTGGATGGTTTTGGTGCTGACGGATCATCGCCCGCAGATCAGTCTCTGCCCATTCAGTGAAATGGTCGTGGTACCCGTCCGGGCTGGGAGTGCCGATATTCCACCCGGCGACCCATTTGTTTTTGCCACCCTCCCACTCATCGAACGCCTCATCCTGCACCAGAAAGCCCAGACGATCGCAGAGGTCGTACAGCTCCGGCATGTGTGGATTGTGCGACATGCGGATGGCATTCACCCCGCCCTCTTTGAGTGTCTTCAGGCGACGCTCCCAGACTTTCGGCGGCACGGCCGTTCCGAGTGCTCCCGCATCGTCATGCAGGCAGACCCCTTTCATCTTCAAGGGCTGCTCATTGAGGAAAAAGCCGTGGTCGGCATCGAAGCGTATGCTGCGGATACCGAGAGTCGTTTCCTGCGCGTCAAGCACGTCTCCGCCGACCAGCACCCGCGTCTGCAGCGAATATAGCTGCGGGTCTTCGGGCGACCAGAGGCCCGGAGTATTTACTTCGAGAGTGCTGACCAGAGTTTGCGTTTCGCCGGGTAAGAGGGCCGCTCTGCCCTCGGATTGTACCGCAATCTTACCCTCCGGGCCGCGCAGAGAATGCTCGATCATGACTTCCACCGCGACTGCCGACGAGTTCAGCACTCCCGCCTCGACCCGCACTTCGGCCCGCGCCGAGGTGACGATCGGGGTGGTCACGAATATCCCCCAGGGCTGAAGATGCACTGGATCGACAGCCAGGAGGTGAACATTTCGGTTGATGCCGGAACCAGTGTACCAGCGGCAGTCCGCATACAACGTGTGATCCACGCGAACCGCCAAAGTGTTGGAGAGGCCGGGCAAAAGAAACGGTGTCAGCTCCCGCTGAAATCCGACGAAGCCATTCGGGTGAGTGCCCAGGGAATGCCCATTGATCCAGATCTCGCTCCTGCAATAGATGCCATCAAACTGGATAAATATTTTTTTGCCCGTGTACTCTTCCGGCAGATCGAATATCTTGCGGTACCACCCACAGCCCCCAGGAAGATAGCCGGTCGCACTGGCCCACTGAGAATCGAAGGGACCTTCAATGCTCCAGTCATGGGGTAGCAGGACGGGTCGCCAATTTTGGTCGTCACAATTTTGGTCATCAAACGAAGCCAGGGACGCTGCGGGGACATCGCCGTTGTGAAATCGCCAGCCAGTGTTGAATAAAGTGGTGCTGCGCATAGTGGGCCTTTCTACGTAAAGAGAGAAAATAAAGAGAGAAAATAAAGAGTGAAAGCCGAGTGGTTAAAAACCACTCGCTAGGTAAAGCGTCCTTTGGACGTCGGATTCGGACAAAGACGCAGAGCAGGCAATCGGTCTGCTTTCTTACACCCGGAGGGTTTCGAGTGGTTGAAAACCACTCGCTAGGTAAAGCGTCCTTCGGACGACGGATTTAGGCACAGGAAACTGTCCACCCGCTGTTCTCTCTTACACCCGGAGGGTGCCTCACCTAGCGAGTGGTTTTCAACCACTCGGCTTGCC
>JANXMY010000125.1 GCA_025354405.1 Armatimonadota bacterium | reverse complement strand
GGGCCTCTCGGTCGAAGTCGCGGAACGGCTGCTCGATGCCGTCACCGGCCTCTCCGGCTCTGGTCCTGCCTATGTCTATATGATGATCGAAGCCATGTCCGATGGCGGCGTCAAAGAGGGCCTCACCCGCGATGTCGCCCGCCTGCTCGCCGCTCAGACCGTCCTCGGTGCCGCTCAAATGGTCCTCTCGACAAATCAGCACCCCGCCCAGCTCAAAGATAACGTCACTACTCCTGGCGGAACCACGATCGCCGGCCTGCATGTTCTAGAGCGGGCAGGTCTCCGCACAGCACTCATCGATGCAATCGAGGCAGCGGCAGCGCGGTCTCGTGAGCTATCGTAGTTTCCTGAACTTCCCCTCCCCGCTCCGACTTCTGAGTTCTGACTTCTGAGTTCTGACTATGGCCTGCCGCCGATTGGGCTAAGTAATCGTGCAAAGATAATCCGGTATTTTGCCTTCGGGTAGAATGTTGAAATGAAGTTCATTCCTGCGCTCACCGAAGCCGATCAAATCGCCGACATCTTCAGCGTAGACCGCGATATCGTAAGCGGCTGACTGAACCTCTGGCAAGACAAAGGACTGGACGGCCTTGCGGATGCCACGAAGTCTGGTCGCCGCCGCAAGATTGACGGCAGGTGCATTGGAAGACACATCCGAAGCACTCGATGAGCGGCAGAGGAAGTAGAAAGAACGTGAGCAATATGCCCTGCCATGTTTTGCCCAAATCTTTGTCGATTTGCGTTGGTAACAGTATCCTCTGTACCCTACCTACGGCAATTTGGTTCGCTCTTCGTTCGCAGGGCGAATTAAATATACGTCCGACGCCACGCATCCGAACGCCTGCAAGAAAACTCTGCGAAACTTTTTGGGTTTTAAGAAACTGGAGTTCCAAAGCAATTATAGGCACTCTATTTTAGAGTTCACAACAAGATCTTCCCCTCTCCGACTACGACTGCGTTTCCGCCGACCTGCACGCGGGCGACTTCACTTCCGCGCATTTCTAAACGGACACGAGCGCTGCCAGATCGGCCCATCGCGTGGCCTTGCTCGGTTTTCAATGTCAGAACTCCCTCCGCTTCGGACAACAGTTGTCCATGCCGCGCCAGGTAGGCCCCGACGGCACCGCTGGCCGTTCCCGTCACGGGGTCTTCCGGCAGGCCGATGGCAGGGAAGAAGCAGCGGGCGTGTATCTGGGCATCAGCATGGAGGGTTTCGGATGTCCACACGTAGAATCCCATGTCGGTGTCGCTGAGACTTTTTCCATAGTCAAGAAGTGTGGGGAGATCGGGGACAAGTTCGTTTAGTACGGAGCGGTGCAGTACGGGAACGATCAAGAACGGCGTCCCGGTCGAGACGATCTGTACCGGCAGGTAAGTTTCGGCGATTTCGATGACCGGCAGGCCAAGTGCCTCGGCAGCACCTGCCGGGTCAATGCGGGGGCCATAAATCGGCAGTGCCTGATCCATGGTGACGCTGCCGTCGGAGACAATGGATACGGAAAGAACCCCGACATCCGTAGCGAATCTAACCTTGCCCGACGAAGGCATCCGGCCAGTCTGCGCCAGCACAACGGCCAGAGCAATCGTGTCGTGGCCGCAGAGAGGAACACGCGCTGTGCCGGTGTAGTAGGCAACTTGAAAGTCCGCGGTGCCATCGGCGAGCGGTGCTGCGAACGCCGTCTCCAGGTGCAGCTCGCCGGCGACCGCCTGCATCTGTGCGCTCGTCAGCGGCTGATCTGTGAGGACCACACCAGCTGGGTTTCCATTGTCAGGGGTCAGGGTGAACGCATCGACGATGAAAAAGAGTGCTTCGTTCAAAAATATTCTCTCCTGACAAGAGTGTAGCTTCTCAGCAAAGATATTTCAAGAGCCAAAGCGGAAAATTGTGGGAACAGTGGTTAAGATTTTCGTGTTCAGAAGGTATAATATGACCAGAATAACGAAATGGTCAGTTGTACAGCGAGAATAGCAATGATAAAGCACGGAGATGTGCGGCAGAAAATATTAAACGCGGCAGAGCATCGGCTCTGGCACTTTGGGTACAAGAAGACGACGATTGATGAAATCGCGTCAGATGCCGGTGTCGGCAAAGGCACCGTGTATTTGTATTTCGAGAGCAAAGAGGATATCGGACTGGCGATTATGGCCCAGTTTAAAGAGCAGAGCCTGAGTGAGATTGAGGCGATCGCGCATGACGCCCACAAGACTCCCAAAGAGAAGCTGACGGAGATGCTGCAGCGCCCGATGCTGAGCGCCCATCAGCGCTGCAGTGAATCGCCTGAGACTTTAGAGCTGGTGGTTGCGATCAAGCCGCATATACGAAAACGATTGCTGCCCTATGTAAACCAGGAGTATGCACTGCTGGCAGAAGTGCTCGAAGAGGGTAATTTATCGGGGACTTTCGATGTTCCAGACACGCTACGGGCCGCACGCACTTTGAAGACAATGTGTCTTGGGTTCCTGCCACCGTATCCGTGCGTCTCCCATCAAGCGGAGATCGCCTCAGAGATCGCGGAAATTGTAGAGCTGACGATACGGGGATTGCGAAAATCATGACCAAACGAACGACACTGACGCAGATGATTTCACTTGGTGCGGCACTTTGGATGCCCACAGCCCACGCGGCGGGGCTTATAACACCGGGCTACGTCTGGGTCGGAGCAGCGGGAGAGGCCGGCAGCGGAGCCGCAGCTACGGCGGCAAATGTCGCAGGAGCAATGGGGATCGGGGCAACCAGTACCGGAACCGCCGGAGCAGGGACGACAGGGGCCGGCGTCGGAACTCCGGGAACGAGCGCCGGAGCAATTGGTCAGCCGGGGGCGATTGTGGGCGGGGCGATTGCGGGCGGCTCAGCCAGCGCAAATGCAAACGCAGCGAATGGCTCTCAAGGCAGTCTGCCCTCTCAGGGCGGCACAGGGGCAGCCCCTCCGTTTTCGATGGCGCAAACGATCGCAGCAGCCCTGCAAAGCAGTGCCGACATCCAGACCGCCACCCGAAATGTCGAGATAGACCGCAAGCGGGGTGATGAGGCGTCGGCAGCAGGGCGCCCTAATGTCGCCGCCAGTGGGACCTTCGAGCGCTTTGATCAGGCGACGCTTGTTCGGATCGGATCCGGTCCCGCGATCCAGGTAACCCCCACCCATCAGGAAATTCTGCAGCTCAGCATCAGCAACCGGTTCGACCTCTCCGGGCAGATCCGTGCGGCTTCCAGCCAGGCACGGCTGCAGAGTCTCTCCGATGAGTTTATTCTAGGCGAGTTCCGAAATGCACGCATTCTTCGGGCGCAGTCGATTTATTTCAACACACTCCGGGCGGAGCATCAGGTCCAGGTCGCGAATGCCGCTCTGCGAAATGCGAAGCAGCAGGAAAGCGACGCTGCAAAGCTCTATGTTGGCCAGATCGGGGCTAAGATTGACCTGCTGCGGGCGCAAACCCAGGTCGCAAATGCGAATCAGAATGTCACGGCGGCCGAGAATTCGCTGGCAATCGCCCAGACAAATTACAACAATCTGACCGGACGCCCGCTGGATGCCCCGGTCGCCGTGTTGGATGTACCGGGAGTGACCGTCGGCGACGATATTAGTGTCAGCTCAAGTGTGGGCGCGGCAGCGACACCCGCCCCAACGCCCTATTCTGTTCCAATTGGCGAAATTGCAGCGATCAGTATCCCACAGGCGCTGCAGACGGCGAAGACACGGCGGCCCGAAATTCTGGCGGCACAAGTCAATATCCGTGTCGCCGAAACCGGCATCAAGCTAGCACGGGCGGGCCTGGATCCGAGCCTGAGTCTGAACGCGGGGGGAAACTACTACCCTACCCCTTCATTCCAGTTCCCACGGCAGCGTACGTTGCAGATCACCGCAACGCTCAGTATTCCGCTCTATGACGGCGGTGCAACGCGGGACCGGGTGGACGAAGCCCGTCTGCGCACGGAAAATGCTCGAACGTCCCTGGCTTCCACGGAAACCGATGTCGAACTCGATGTTCGCCAATCCTATTTGAATCAGGCAACGGCAGCGCGTCAGATCGATGCCGCAAATGCCGCCCTGAATTCTGCCATCGCGGCACGTCAACTCGCCCAGATCCGCTATCAGGGCCAGGTCGGCCTGTACCTGGAAGTGACAGATGCCCAGGCTGCATTAGTCCAGGCAGAAAATGCTCAGGTCGACGCCGTTTACAATTATTTAGTTTCCCACGCTCAATTTGAGAACGCGGTCGGTACTCCGCAGTCTCCGTAGGACGCAGCACGCTCAGAGAGGGTTTATTCATGGCAGTCGAAGAGAAAATACAGCCGAATGGTGCTCCAGCCCCACAGGGAGCTGGGCACGCAAATGGAAATGAGGGCAGCAAGTATGCGCCGCCCAAAGAAGTGGGGAAAGAAGAGGGAAAGGGCGCGCCTGAAGAGGACAAAAAGCCCGACGACGATCAAAAGAAGCCTCCCAGCCCGATCAAGAAGCTGATTATTGGGACAGCCATCGCCGCCGTGCTGATCATCGGCCTGATCTGGGGCCTCTCCATCTACCACTACGGCCAGAACCATGAGAGCACAGATGACGCGTATGTCGCGGGCAATCTGATCAATGTCAGCCCCATCATCAGTGGAACCCTCAGCAAACTCCTGGTAGACGAGGGCGATAAAATCAAGAAAAATGCCGTGATCGCGCGCCTGGAAGACAGCGGGCCACTTGCCATGCTTGCCCAGGCACAGGCTGCCTACCAGGCCGCCGAGAGCCAGCTGCCGCAGGCTCAGAGCAGTTTGCGATATCAGCAGCTGGCAACTGATGCATCCATTCGCAAAGCCCAGGCCGAACTAGCCTCCCAAGAGGCAAAGACGTCGGGGGCCCTCCAGCAGGTAACGCTGAGCCGAAACACGACAATCAATCAGGTCAAGCAGGCCCAGAGTCAAATCGTGCAGGCACAGGCCCAGGCCGCCCAGGCCGAGGCCCAGGTGCAGACGGCACAAGCAGCGCTTAGTGCTCAGCAGCAGGCGGTACAGACCGCACAGCGGGCTGCCGATGCGGCCACTGCTAACATCGGAGTTGCGCGGGCGAATACGATCCGCTTTCAGCGTGATGAGGCGCGCTACGCCAAGTTAGTCCAGCAGGAGGCAGTCACGCCGCAGCAATACGATGCTGCCCGGGCCGCCGCCGACAGTGCACAGTCACAGCTCGATACCTCGACCTATCAAGCCGCCCAGGCTAAGTCGCAGGTTACCCAGACCCGCGCGGGCGTCGCCCAGGCACGCTCTCAGGTGGAAGCGGCCCGTCGGGCCGCCGCCGCCGCCCACAAGCAGGTGGATGTGGCCAGTGCCGGCCTTGGCATTGCGGAAGCAAATGGAAGTCAGGTCGGAATCCAGCAGGCGAATGTCGCCAACAACCAGGGCCAGAATGCCGGGGCGCTGGCCGACCTTGCGACGGCGCAGGCCGGGCGCACGAATATTCAGCTTCGTGAAAACCAGATACTCACGGCACACACCGGTGTGCTGCAGGCTAAAGCTGCCCTCCAAAATGCCCAGGTGACGGAGAATGATACGTTTATCTATGCCCCCAGTGACGGCACAGTGGTCAAGAAAGCGGCAAATGTCGGAGATGCGCTCTCTCCTGGTCAAGCGATCCTGACCGTGACCCAGGGCGATTACGTCTATGTCACTGCCAATTACAAAGAAACCCAGCTTCGCCTTGTCAAGCCGAATCAGCCCGCCGAGGTGGAAGTAGATTCATTTCCTGGCCTCGTCTTCAAAGGCCACGTTAAGAGCATCAACGAAACGACTGGAGCGACACAGGCACTTCTTCCGCCGGACAATGCGACCGGAAACTTCACGAAAGTTGTCCAGCGTATTCCTGTCCGTATTGAACTGGATGCCGCAAAAGAGGGCGACGACAAGAAATTCGCCCGTTCCGCGGAGATTCTGGCCCTGCGTCAGGGCATGTCGGTCAATGCGACGATCGATATCAGCAGTGCGCGTAAGTAGGGACGAAAACAGCTCACCATGTCTACACAAGTCCTCTTAAACCGAGAACGTCGCCCTGAAACACAGTCAGGACAGAATCAAGCCACCACGGCATCAAAAGTTGGTCCCGGAGTGCACGAAGCGATTGATCCCTATCGCTGGATCATTCTCATCGGTCTGATCACCGCATCCATCATGGAGGTGCTGGATACCACAATCATCAATGTGGCCCTGCCGAACATGGCGGGCAACTTGAACGCAACACCCGATGAGATCGCCTGGGTGTCAACCGCGTATATTCTGTCGAACGTGATCGTGCTGCCGATGACGGCCTGGCTGTCTCAGCGTTTCGGACGTAAACGCTACCTTGTCTTCTCGATCTGTCTGTTTTTGTTCGCGTCGTTTTTTTGCGGGACTTCCAGGTCATTGAACGAAGTCATCTTCTGGCGGATTATGCAGGGTGCAGGAGGGGCGGCTTTGCTGTCGACCGCGCAAGCGACTCTGCGCCAGATCTTCCCGAAAGAGCAGCAGGGACTGGTACAGTCGATCTTCATTCTGGGGATCGTTATGGCCCCTACTCTCGGGCCGACCATGGGCGGTATTATCACCGACAAATACACATGGCCCTGGATTTTCTTCGTGAATATCCCGATTGGTCTTATCGCCATGGCTCTGATTATCGGCTTTCTCCATGACCAGCCAAATCTCACCAAAGCCGGGCCCATCGATATTCCGGGAATCGCGCTGCTGACCGTCGGCCTGGGTTCTTTGCAGTATGTCCTCGAAGAGGGCAAGCGCGATGACTGGTTTAATAGCTCGAGTATCGTTCGTCTAACAATTATGGCCGCAATTTCGCTGACCGCGCTGATTGTCTGGGAGCTGTCGCCTCGCAATAAAGCTCCCGTGGTGAACTTCCGGGTGCTCAAAAACAAAAATCTGACGGCAGGCCTGATTTTGTTCCTTGCACTTGGTTTTGGTCTCTACGGCGGGATCTTTATTTTCCCAATGTTTGTGCAAAAAGTCCTGCATTTCAGCCCGACCGCGACTGGACTGGTCCTGCTTCCCGGCGGGCTGGCGACCGGAGCCGCCGCCATATTCTGCGGCCGCGCTTTAAACGGTGCAAAACCGCTGATAGACCCGCGAATACTGATTTTCTTCGGCATGGGGATTTTCATTGTTTCGATGTGGATGCTGGGCCATCTGTCCCCCCTGTCCGGAGAACCGGACACACGCCTGGGCTTGATTGTGCGCGGCCTGGGGCTGGGCTTTCTGTTCGCCCCAATCAACTTCGTCGTGTTTTCGGCAATCCGAGGCCCGGAGATCCCGCAGGCAGCGGGGCTGATCAATCTGGCCCGGCAGCTCGGCGGCTCGTTCGGAATCGCCGTGCTCAATACTTATGTCTCTAACCAGGAAGCGATGCACCGGGCCAATCTTGTGTCTTATCTGACCCCAAGCAATTCGGCTTTCATGACTCGCCAGCAGGGTATCGCACACAGCTTTGTCAGCAAAGGCTACAGTCACGAGGCTGGCCACCAGGCTTCTCTGCACTTACTGGATAACTTGGTGCAGAGGCAAGCCGCCACCATGGCTTACAATGATGCGTTTCTGCTGCTGGGTATCACTTTTGCCGTAGCCATCCCGGCAGTGTTCCTGCTGCGTCAGGCAAAAAAGGCCCCAGCAGGCGGCGGGGGTGGGCATTAAACGAAAAAGACTGCCTGCAGGACCGATCGAAGCAAGCGAAGAAGACTTCAAGATGGCTGAATCTCACCTGGATTTCTAATCCAGGTGAGATTTTCCGTTGAACAGTAGCCCCCTCCACAGTTACACCCCATCCCGGCTCCGTCGCAGCAAATCTTCCGTATCCGTGCGCCGCTTCACTTCATATCCCTTCAGCGGCTGCAGATGGGTGTGGATGGCATCCAGAAAGTCCGCGGGGAAGGGGAAGAACGAGTCTTCCACTTCGTCCGGCGGGGTGATCCAGTTCCGGGCTCCCAGGACAACCGGGGGGGCGTCCAGGGAGTCGAAGGCAAACTGAGTGATCTTTGCGGCCATCGTCTGCAGGAATGAGCCGCGCTCACAGGCATCGGACGCCAGCAGTATCTTGCCGGTCTTGGCGACGGATTTCAGCACGATCTCATAGTTGAACGGTACCAGGGAGCGGGCATCGATCACCTCGGCGGACAGGCCATACTCCGCTTCGAGGATCTTCGCAGTCTCCAGGGCACGGTACAGGGTTGCGCCGATGGTCAGAATAGTCAGGTCGCTGCCGACGCGCTTGATATCAGGCTCTCCGAAGGGAATCTGGTACTCCCCGGTTGGAACGCCCTCAGCTCCGTGGAAAAGCTCCGGCTGATCGTAGACCCGCTGACTCTCAAAGAAGATAACAGGATCGGTTCCCGACAGAGCCGAGTACATCAGGCCTTTGGCGTCGTAGGGAGTGGCCGGAAATACGACCTGCAGACCAGGGATATGGGCGCAAAGTGCCGTCCAGTCCTGGGAGTGCTGGGCACCGTACTTGGAGCCGACGGAGACGCGCAGGACGACGGGCATCTTCAGCAGGCCCCCACTCATCGACTGCCATTTCGCAAGCTGATTGAAGACTTCGTCTCCAGCCCGGCCTAAAAAGTCGCAGTACATGAGTTCGATCAGCGGCCGTCCACCTTCCAGGGCATACCCGACGGCGGTCCCCGCAATCGCCGCTTCCGAAATCGGGCTATTAAATAGGCGATGGTAAGGCAGCGCTTCGGTCAGGCCCTGATAGACGGCGAATGCCCCGCCCCAGTCCCGGTTTTCTTCCCCATAGGCGATGAGTGTCGGATCGGTGTAGAAGCGGTCGAAGATCGCCTCAAACAGTGAATGGCGAATATTGACGCAGCGGCCCTTTGGCAGTGTCTCACCGGTCTCGGATAGGCCGGAGCGGCTGAGTTTAGCGATCTGCTTGACGCGCAGATTGTCCTCTTTCGCCAGCAGGGTTTCCGGCACACGCGCCGTGTCCAGGGAGTTGCTCTTGCCATTGGAATACATCGTCGTCTCCAGCAGACCGCCCGTAGTATACAGTTCGGCCCGTGGGGAGATCGTGAGGTCTGCGGCCTTCTGGAAGGCCTTGAAGATCGAGGCGTCGATCTGAGCGTGGACCGTGTCCAGATCGCCGCGAGTTGCCAGTCCGTTTGCCAGCAGGTCTTCTCCGTATGTGATCAAAGAGTCGACCTGCTTCCACTCTTCCACTTCGGATTTTTCGCGGTACGAGGACGCATCCGACGGCGAGTGTCCACTAAAACGGTAGGTGATTGTATCCAGCAGCACCGGGCCGTCGCCGCGTGCCAAAACTTCTTTCTTCCGGGCGATCGCATCGATCACCGCCAGCGGATTGTAGCCGTCTACCCGCTCGGCGTGCATCTGAGCTGGATTCAGGCCTGCCCCCATGCGGACCAGTGTCCCAAAGCCCATCGTCTCCCCGACCGGCTGACCGCCCATACCGTAGAAGTTATTGACAAAGTTGACGATCAGCGGCAGCCCGCCGCCGAGTGCTTCGTCCCAAAGCGTCTTGAACTGGTCCATGGTCGCAAAGCAAAGTGCTTCCCAGGTCGGGCCGCAGCCCGCCGACGCATCTCCGATATTGCAGATCACCAGGCCAGGCTTGCGGTTGACCCGCTTGTAGAGGGCTGCGCCCACGGAGATATCCGCCGAGCCGCCAACAATCGCATTGTTCGGGTAGACCCCAAACGGCGTAAAGAACGCATGCATGGAGCCGCCCATGCCTTTGTTGAACCCCGCTTCGCGCCCGAAGATCTCCGCCAGTGTTCCGTAAAGCAGAAAGTCGACGGCGAGTTCTTTGACCGATCCATTGCCGTCTTTTTCGACCCGTTTCAGCACTGCGCCGCCCATGTAGCTCGACATGATCTCCATCAATGCCGCGTCATCGAGCTTCTGAATTGCCGAAAGGCCCTTCGCCAGAATGTCGCCATGCGACCGATGCGACCCGAAGATGTGGTCGTCCACACCCAGCAGATACGCCTGCCCGACCGCCGACGCCTCCTGACCGATACTCAAATGGGCCGGGCCGCGATGGTTGTATTCGACCTCATGAAACTTGTTGGTCGTCTTGACCTCTTGCAGCATGTTCTCGAAGGCCCGAATAGTCGCCATATCCGAGTGGATACGGATTAAATCTTCCCGCGCAAAGCGGTCCAATTCGTCCTGCATAGTCCGTTT
>JANXMY010000116.1 GCA_025354405.1 Armatimonadota bacterium | reverse complement strand
CTCTTTAATGGGTTTACCGAAGGCTGCCCGCTGCTCACGGCCGATCTCTACGGGCAGACACTGGTGCTGCAGAATTACGCCACTCCGCCGGAACTGGCGTCGACGCTGAGGGATGAAGCCGCCGACTTCTATCTCTCGCACCTGCCCTGGCTGCGCGCCGTGCTGGTGAAGGCCCGTGCGGCAGATACTGAGGAGGCGCGGAAGGGAATACTGATGCACGGCCAGACTCTGGACCGGTTCGTATCGGAGAACGGAGTGTGGTATGCGGTGGACTTGCGAATCAATCAGGATGCGGGACTCTATCTCGACACGCGGCATCTCCGGGAATGGCTGAAAGCGAATTTGGCCGGCAAGACTGTCCTTAATACCTTTGCGTATACCGGCAGCCTGGGTGTGGCGGCGCGGGCGGGTGGGGCGAGTCGTGTGATGCATCTCGATTTGAATCGATCGTTTCTGAATGTCGGAAAAGACTCGTATTTGCGAAATGGGTTTCCCCTCGACCGTATGAGCTTTATGGCCGGAGACTTTTGGCCGCAGATCAGCCGGCTCAAGCGGGAAGGGGCACGCTTCGACTGCGTGATCGTCGACCCGCCGCTCTTCTCCCACACACGCCGGGGCACGGTGGATCTCGGGGAAGACAGCCGCCGGGTCCTGAACAAAGTGCGTCCGCTGATCGCGGACGGTGGGGTGCTGGTCACGATCAACAACGCACTATTTGTCAGCGGGGAAAGCTACCTCGCCATGCTGAACGAGTTGTGCGCGGATGGGTATCTCACGCTGGAAGCCCTGGTGCCGGTTCCGCAAGACTTTATCGGGGCGCAGGCGGGCACGGCAGCGTTCCCCACCGACCCCGCCCCATTCAACCACCCGACAAAAATCGCCATTTTGCGTGTGCGCCGGAAAGATGCCGCACCGGAGATCTCTGCCGAAATCTTTGCCGAAACCTCTTCTTAAGGGAATTCTATACTTGACAAACCTGAGAGCGTTGTCTCCAGCGACCTTCTCCATCATCACGATTTGAGGCTACAGACTATAATTATGGCAAACATCAATCTCACCAGCGCCAAAAAGGCCAAAAACGACGAGTTCTATACGCAGTATCACGACATCGAGAAAGAAGTCGCCGCATACGTTGAGTTCAACCCGGACGTGTTTCGGAACAAAACCGTCTTTCTGCCCTGCGACGATCCCGAATGGAGTAACTTCACCAAGTTTTTCGCGCAAAGCTTTCAACTGTTGGGAATGAAGAAACTCATCAGTACCAGCTACGCGGCGGACAGCAAAAAACTGGCGGTGTATCAGCCCTCTCTTTTTGAGGAGCAAAGCGAGAAATACGACAAAGCCAAAACGGCCCAGAAGGGCAAGATTTATACGCTGACGTCCGACAAGACCGGGGACGGCAAAATTGACGTCCAAGACCTGGACTGGGACTACTTGAGCGGCGACGGTGATTTTCGCAGTGCGGAAGTCAAGGCACTGCGGGACCAGGCCGACATCATTATCACTAATCCCCCGTTTTCCCTGTTCCGCGAGTTTTTGGCGTGGGTGGTGGAAGCCGACAAGCAGTTTCTCCTTATCGGGAATATGAACGCCATTACTTATAAAGAAGTTTTCCCGCTGATTAAGGCGAATAAGATGTGGCTTGG
>JANXMY010000112.1 GCA_025354405.1 Armatimonadota bacterium | reverse complement strand
AAGTTTTTTCCAGTGGGAGAGGCAACGAAGGGATTAAGCAGCAAGTACCGGTTTTGGGAGGGAAAATGGACAGTACAAGATTCGAACTTGTGACCACTTCGATGTCAACGAAGTACGCTACCACTGCGCCAACTGTCCATGGAGGCGAAAAACGATACATTTTTATTCTACCCGACTTTTCCAGTTTTGTCTACGGGTGGTTTGGGCTTTTTCAATTTGACGGAGTTCCATTCTGTCCAAACCAGAATTAGTCTGTGAAACTCTGGCACTAAATTACCTGTACTCGCTGCCTTTCCCAGTTAAAAATAGGGCGGTTCTTGATGCAGCAGGTGTACTATCAAATATTTTCTGAAAGAGTCAGAGGCCGGAAGCAAATCGTATGCTTCCGGCCTCAAACCGTTGTTACGAGCAGCCCAAGCTAGTTCCGCAGCTTAAGCATTTATAGCACGCCCCGCTTCGGATCGTGATCGCTCCGCATTCTGGGCAGGGTGGGGCGTCCGACTGCATGCGGTAGATCTCGCGCTCATGATCGGCGATGGTCGCGGTGTTGGTCTCGGCCAGATGGAGCAGGTCACCGGTTTTGTGGCCGTTTCCATTGCTGCCGTTGCCGTTCTTGCCGTTACCCATCGTCCCATTTTTGGTGTCGTGGGCCGGAGCGGGCGGCGGGATCGCCAGCTTGGGTGCGGCGGGGTAGGCCGAGTCGTCCTGGTCGGCGAGGAGGCCGACGTTATGGCGATCTTCTTTCTGCAGGAAGCGCAGGGCCAGGTACCGGAAGATATAGTCCATGACCGACTTCGCCATGGGGATCTCTTTGTTACCGGTGAAGCCCGATGGCTCAAAGCGGGAGTGGATGAACTTGTCCACTAGGGTCGAGAGCGGGACGCCGTACTGCAGGGCCAGGGAGATGGCGGTGGCGAAGCTGTCCATCAGGCCCGAGATGCTGGAGCCTTCTTTGGACATGCGGATGAAGATCTCGCCGGGCTGGTTCGTGTCCGGGTAAAGGCCGACGGTCAGGTAGCCTTCGTGGCCGCCGATGCTGAACTTGTGCGTGATTCCGGTGCGCTCGTCGGGCAGGCGGCGGCGGACCGCTTTGGGCGGGGCCAGGGCGGCGACCGATGTCTCATCGACGGTGGCCGACACGCTGGTTTTGTCCGCAGCGGGCTGCTCTTTGCTGGTATTCAGCGGCTGGGTGCGCTTGGAGCCGTCGCGGTAGATAGCCACGGCTTTGATGCCCAGCTTCCAGGCTTCCAGGTAGGTCTCGGCGATGTCTTCCGGCGTGGCGTCGTTGGGGACGTTCACGGTCTTAGAGATCGCTCCCGAGATAAAGGGCTGCGCGGCGGCCATCATCTTGATATGGCCGCGGTAATGGATCGAGCGGGTGCCGTTCATCGGGCGGAAGGCACAGTCGAAGATGGATAGATGCTCTTCTTTCAGATCGGGCGCGCCTTCGATAGTATCGTGCTCGTCGATGAAGTTGATGATGCCCTGGACCTGCGCCTCCGAGTAGCCGAGCCGCTGCAGGGCTTCGGGCACGGTCTGGTTGACGATCTTCATCATGCCGCCGCCGACGAGTGACTTGTACTTGACGATCGCGATGTCCGGCTCGATGCCCGTCGTGTCGCAGTCCATCAGGAAGCCGATGGTGCCCGTCGGAGCCAGCACGGTGGCCTGGGCGTTGCGATAGCCTGAGACTTGCCCTTCGGCAACGGCGTCGTCCCACGCCGTGCGTGCGGCGGTCAGGAGCGTGGCGGGGATCAGTGTTTCGTTGATATGCTCGACATGGTCGCGGTGCTTGCGCATGACGCGCAGCATGGGGTCGCGGTTGACGGCAAAGCCGCCGAACGGCCCGCCGCAGTCCCGGGCAATAGTCGCGGACTGGTGGTAGGCTCGCCCAGTCATCAGAGCGGTGACGGCTCCCGCATACGCCCGGCCGGCATCGCTGTCGTAGGGCAGGCCGGCGGCCATCAGCAGCGCGCCTAGATTCGCGTAACCCAAGCCCAGCGGACGGAACTCATGGGAGCGGGCCTCGATTTTAGGGGTCGGGTAGTGCGCAAAGCCGACCACGATCTCCTGCGCGGTGATCATGATCTGAACGGCATGCTCGAACGAGGCCGTATCGAAAGCCATTGTTCCCGGCACACGGAATTTCATCAAGTTCAGCGATGATAGGTTACAGGCCGTGCTGTTGAGAAAGAAGAACTCCGAGCACGGGTTAGATGCATAGATGCGATCGGTGTTGGCGCAGGTGTGCCAGTCATTGGAAATGGTGTCGTACTGCATGCCGGGGTCGCCGCAGACCCAGGTGCCGACGGCGAGGCTGTGCAGCAGGTCTTTGGCCCGGAACGTCTCAGCGGTCTTGCCGGTAGTGCGGAACTTCGTCTCCCAGGGGCCGTCGTCTTCCACGGCCTGCATGAACTCGTCGGTGACACGCACACTGTGATTGGCGTTCTGGAACGGCACGGTATCGTAGGCCCCATTTGGGACGTTAAACGCGCCCGAGTAGCCGGCATCAATCAGTGCATGGGCCTTCAGCTCCGCATCCTTCTTGCAGTCGATGAAGTCCTGAATATCCGGGTGGTCAATATCGAGGACGCGCATACAGGCGGCGCGGCGGGTGCTGCCCCCGCTCTTGATGCTGCCTGCCGACGCATCCAGCCCCTTCATAAAGGAGATAGGGCCGCTGGACCGCCCGCCCGCTTCCAGCGGCTCTTTCGAGGACCGCAGCACGGAGAGGTTGAGGCCCGACCCAGAACCGTCTTTAAAGAGCATGCCTTCGGTCTTATACAGATCGAGGATAGACTCCATCGTGTCATCGACTTCATTGATATAACATGCCGACACGGCTTGGCGGCGACCGGCCCAGCCAAGGTTGAACCAGACGGGGCTGTTAAAGGCCGCAAACTGATGCAGCAGAATGTAGCGCAGCTCGTCATGGAATGTCTGTCGATCGGCGTCAGTCGCAAAGTAGCTGCCATCGACGCCCCAGCCGACGATCCGGTCGGAGACGCGACCGATCAGCTGCTTGACACTGTATTCGCGGTCTAGGGTGCCGATCTGTCCCCGAAAATACTTGGAGACGACAACGTTGGTCGCCATCTGAGACCAGGACTTGGGGATTTCGACGCCCTTCTGCTCGAAAACGATTTTGCCGTCGCTGCCGACGATGCTGGCCGTGCGCAGCTCCCATTCGGTCGAGTTCCAAACGTCTTGACCGGCCTGTGTGTAACGGCGAGAGAGGGAGAGGCCGCCAGTGCTGGCTTTCGGAGCTGGTTTCGCTTCGGCAACGGGCTTGGTTTCGGCAACGGGCTCCATTTCGATGGCTGCGGGCATAGGTAAATCTGCTTTCTGTTTTACTTCTTCAATTTTCGGGGCGATTTCGATTTTCGGGGCGATTTCGATCTTCACAGGGGCTTCGATCCTCTGCTCGACTTCGGGAACGGCGACCGGGTCGGCGAAGGCCTCGAGGTCAGGTGCGGCCTGAGCATCCGGGGCAGCCTGCATATTCTCTAACTCTTCGCGGATAATGACGTTTAAATCCTCACGCGCGGCTCGCAGCGGGCTGGCAATCGGGACTGGCTCATCGGCCAGCATTCGGGCCATGACGGTGTCCTCAAACGGGTCCTCCTCGGCGAACGGGTCTGTCGGAGCATCGTCGCGCTGGGCGATCTGGGACGGTGCGGGGTAGTTGCCGACTGGAACATCGGCGGGGTGGCGAGCCTGGGTATCCACTTCATCGCCGCCGAACAGTGCCCCACCCATTTCGAGCGGAGCCGCAGCTGCGGCGGGCCGACGGATGGCTTTCGGGCGCGGGGCTTCGTCTTCCCCCATCAAATTCAGCGTTGTTCCGCCGGAGTTCTTTTTTCCATTGCTTTTATCTGCCATGGGTTTTCCATTCTTTCTCTCAATTGCTGCCGGTGCAGATTACTCTTTACGCAGTCGTCCGCCCTGCTTTTTCAGCAGGTTTACGATGTCGCGAAACTGGGTCGCATCTTCAAACTGACGGTAGACGGAGGCGAAACGAACATAGGCGACTTGGTCGATCCGGCGCAGATGCTCCATCACCATCTCGCCGATGTCTGCCGAGGGAACTTCTTTGTCTAAACGGTTCGTCAGAGCACGCTCGATGTCGTCGGCCATCGTCTGAAGCGTTTCCTCGGAAATCGGACGCTTCTGACACGCCACACGCAGAGAGCGTAGAAGTTTGTTTCGATCGAACTGCTCCCGCCGCTGATGTCCGTCTCGGTCGGGCTTTTTGACTACGGTCAGCTGCATCTCTTCGATTGTCTCAAACGTGGTGAAGCGCCGGTCGCAGTGCTTACATTCACGGCGGCGTTTGATCGCTTCTCCATCGCGCAAAGGACGCGAATCCAGCACGGCATCATCATCATTGCCGCAGTAAGGGCACTTCATTGTCTCAGACTCTGTTTCTCCAGATAAGCTCTATATCTTGTGCGGATTTCTAGTATACTACACTAAATACAGCTTGTCAAGACTCGCACGATTCTTTTTTAACCTCTGGCCTCATGCAAGAGAAAACATGCCAGGGCAGGGTACACTCACCGTAGAGGATTGAACATGCATATTTTATTTATTGGCGGAACCGGGTTGATTTCGACGGCGATTGCGCGTCAGCTTCTGGGAGCGGGGCACCAGGTGACGCTCTTCAATCGGGGCAAGTCAGAGAACCGCCTGCCACCAGGAGCCGAAGTCATTGTTGGAGACCGCAAAGATTACGCGGCTTTTGAGTTAACGTTTGCCGATAAAAGCTACGATGTCGTAGTGGATATGGTGGCATTTCATCCGGATGATACCGCCTCTGCGATCCGGACATTCGCAGGCCGCTGCGGGCAGTTTATCCACTGCTCTACCGTGTGCGTCTACTCCGGCCCGGTGTCGCAGATTCCAACCACCGAAACGGAGCCCTACCATTCGATCGGAGGATACGGGCAAAACAAAATCGCCTGCGAAAAGCTCCTGCTGGAAGCACACGCCGATAATCAGTTTCCGATGACGATCATGCGCCCCTCGCACTCCTACGGCGAGGGCGGCTCGGTCATCCGTTCGTTTGGCCAAGCGGATACGTTCATCGACCGCCTGCGCAAGCACAAGCCGGTCGTGGTACAAGGAGATGGCAACAGCCCCTGGGGCGCCTGCCATGTGGACGACGTCGCCCGCGGCTTCATTGGCGCGATGGGAAACCCCAAATGCATTGGCGAGGCTTACAATATTGCCGGTGACGAATATATGACCTGGAACCAATATCACCAGCAGGTCGCGGAAGTGGTCGGCGGTACGTTCACCCCGGTGCATATTCCGACGGATACCCTGCTCGAAGCCGCCCCGCAGCTCAGCGGCGGCACCCACGAGATTTTCCAGTGGCCATCGATCTTCGACAACGCCAAGATCAAGCGCGATACCAATTACACCGGTCAGACGATCAACTTCAAAGAGGGTGTTAAGCGTACCGTTGCCTGGCTGGAAGGGGAGAACAAGCTGGTCGACAGTGACGGGGACGACTACGAAGATCGGCTGATCGCGGCATGGCGAGAGAAGACGGCGGGGCTGCCAAAGCAGGGGTAAGCATATAGTAGGGGCAAGCAGGAACCATGGATTGGAAATCCGTGGCTGGAAAAAGCTCGCCGTCGAAGCGACGTTCAGAGCGTGACACGCGGTCTCTCTGCTCTTGTGTCCCCTGGCCGCTGGACACTTATGAGCCTCGGATTTTCAATCCGAGGCTTTCTTCTATTCTCCATGACACCAAAAGAAATCCAGAAACGCCTGTAATCGAAATGGATGCAGGAGCGGATAGCCGCGGGTTCGCGCGGCGGCTTCCGGAACAGCGGGGGGAGTGTCCGTCAGCGAGAGGTTGTCGAAATTGGCCTGGGAGCCATAGTGATTGCTGCCCGCTGGCTGTACATCTGGTCCAACGAGAACCACATAGATGCTCTGGTTGGCGGCGGTCGCCGTGTATGTCAGCGGGGTGAAACTGCTATTGGAGCCGTTTTGAGGAAGCACATTGAAAGCCAGGATTGAGCCGGTGGCAGCTGCATTGCTCAGCGTCGGGGCCGCCGAGGTGAGTTCGACCTGGGACCGGACCGTGGCATCGTTGAAATAGCACTGCCCACTGAGGGTGACTGTCTCACCGATGGAAGTGGTCATGCCCAGAAGCTGAAAAATGGATTCGCCATTGAGGCAGGCTCCATTGACACTGGTGCTGCTGCTGTCATTCTGGGTGTGGGCACCGAAGGCATAGCCATAAGTCTCGGTACCGCTGAAAAACTTGACAGTTTGGTCGCCGTTGTAGTCGCCGGCATTGGTGGTCAAAGCGCCATTTTGCAGCACGAGGTTCTGGGTGGCGGCGGGATGGGCCGCAGCCGGCTCAGCGCGGCAAGCCCGGCGATGAGTAGAGATGAGCGAGTATTCATTCGAGGTCCTTTCGAATGCAGCAGTGATACTGCTAAACTATAATATGGGGCGCGTGTTGTGTCAAGCAATAAAACAGTTGAGAACAAAAACTCTGACGCAAAAATGCCGACCGGACAAAAGCCCGGTTGGCATCTTTGGCAGTCCACGGTAAGTAATTCTTACTTCACCGTGATATCATCCAAATTCAGCCACTGGTTATCGGAGGCGGTGCTGTGAAAATCTACGATCAAAGTTCCACTGGTCACAGTGATTGTGGTTGAAATTTGTGTCCAGTCGTTTCCTGCCTTGATGGGAATGATCGTTTTGACTCCGGCGGCAGTTACTTCCATCTGGCAGATCGCCTGCCCGCCGCTGCTTTTGACCCAGGCACTCACCGTGTGTCTGCCATTCGGGAGTGCAGTGCTTTGCGAAAGTGTCAGATCATACGCGCTGTTCGACCAGTGAGTGTATTGATAGCTGCCGGAGTGGGTGAGGCCCGGATTGCGTTTCTCGACATAAGAGGCCCGTGGGTTGCTGCCTGTTAATACGGACCACTGGGACATGTTTCCAGTCTCGAAGTCGCCGTTCAGCAGATAATTTTCGGGGCTTCCAGCCACGGCACTTGCAGGCGAGGAGTAGCTGCTTGCTCCAAGCTTATTCACCGCTTTGACTTTGTAGACATAGGTTTTGCCGTCAGTGAGACCGCTGTCCAGATAGGCCGTAGATTTCAGGCCGCTGGCGATCGGTTTTGGCGCAATGCTCTCGGCACTCACGCCGCGGAAGACGGCATAGGTTGGCTGCGGGTTTCCACCGCTTTTCTGCCAGCTCACCAGCACTTTCCCAATCCCTGCGGAAGCAGAGGGACTGGCTGGGATAGTCGGTGCACTCGGCGGGGCAACTTTGCCAAACAGCTCTCGGTACTTCGCCGCGGCTCTTGGGTAAGGCGTTCCCGCCGTTCCCCAGCTGGGATTTCCGCTGCCGGGTGCTGGATGGCCGCCCGGCCAGAGTGTGGAGACGCCGTCTGAAGGCGTCTCGAAATAGCACTCCATGTAGACATTGTTTCTGGGATCAGACATCCACTGGTACATATTCTGAATGTATGAGGGGTTGTCTCCCCCGGCTCCGCGGCCTTTGGGATCTACCTGCCAGAGTCCCCACTCGCCGACGATCAATGGAACGCTCTTACCCGCGATATAGCCGTTCCGGCTTTTAGGGTTCGCCGGCGATGCATTGACCGCTGAGGCGAAATCGGCGAACCACTGCATCCGCGGCCTCACACTGCTTGCCCAGGCTTTTTGCTGGGTCGCTTCATCGGGCTGCACCCCGGACTTGTACACGCCCGTATAATCAGCGTCGTAACTGTCGAATCCAATATAATCGACGAAGGCATCGCCAGGATAGAATTTCGCAGCCTCGACCTGAACATTGGCGTCGGTCGGGTTCCAGAGAAATTTGACTTTGATATTTGGGTTCTTTGACTTGATGGTGTTTTTAACGGTGGTGACGATATTTTGCCAGGCTTTGATAAAGTTGCCTGGCATCCCCGGCATCACATTCAGGTTGCCATAGGGGTCCCAGCCGCCATCGAACTCATAGTCCATTCGAATAATAACACTTTTGTAATTCCACTTGGCAAGATTCTCGCCCAATGTCACGAAATGCGCCATGGTGGCCGGATCATTCTCGGCTTCCAGCTGCCATGTCTTTCCCGCCCAGGCAAGTTTTTCGTTCCACGAATGATTTTGCGTTGGGTCGTACGGCATCGAAGCGATACCGAGCAGGATTTCCGGCAGCGCCGCCGTTCCGTACCGTGTCTGCTGATCGCCCCAATGGTAGTTGTAATTTCCCTCAGTGGCCTCTGCCCAGGAACCCCATCCGCCAGGATCGGTCTCAGCACCAAGTTTCGAGAGGCCCAGCCAGGACTTGTACATGCCCCAGTCTCCGCTGCCACCGAGGTCGATGTCGGTCGCCTGTGTCCACAGATACGCAGATTGGATAAACGGCGGGTCCGCTGCCACCGTCTTCTGGGGCGGAGCGGCCTGGGCAGCGCCGCTGCTCAGGGCGAGGGTGGCGAGCAGGATTGGCAAAGCGGAGCGGGTAGGGGCTTTCATAATCTTTCTAAAATTCCTATACTTCCTATACTTCCGTTGGTCATCATTCCTACGGATTAAAGCCGCGAGTGATTCTTTGGGCATTTCGTTTCATGTTCACTTACCTCACAAAGTACTGTGTGAAAAATAAATCAGTTGGCATGTAAATTATAACATAGCTGTTTATTTCTGTCAAGCATAAATCAGTTGGCAACAAAATTAAAATACCGGCCAGTTTTGCACTGGCCGGTACTCGTCAAAATCCTGTCCTGAACTGGTTAATCGTCTTCCGCGGTGATGTTACGCAAGCGGAGCCATATCGGTCGTCATCCGTGGGATTAAATGTGCTCGGAGGCGCAGCTGATGGCTGCTCTGCTCGCCGTTCATCCCTTCGAGCAGCAGGCGGGCGGCTTCGCGGCCCATGGCTTCCAGTGGGGTGCGAAGAGTCGTCAAGCCGCAGCCGCGGGCACTGGGGTCATCGTCAAAGCCGATCAATGCGAAGTCCTGTCCCGCATTCCATCCCCGTTCGGAAGCTGACTGCATCAGTCCGAATGCCACCTGATCGTTGACACAGATAATGCCGCCCTTCGGAATCCACCCCGCTTCAAATGCTGCCAAAGAGGCTTCGACACCGGTGACTACCGGGTCTCCCTGGTAGTCCCACGGCTTCTGGGCACCGGAGAGAATTCGCAGGGCGTGGGGTGGCAGCCCCGCCCTCTGGCAGGCCTGCCGGATGCCGCTGAGGCGCTCTGTGACCCAGGAAGCGGTGAACGGCGCCAGAACCGTAATCTCCCGATGACCTTTGTCCAGAAGATGCTTTGCCGCCTGATAGCCGCCGATCCAGTTATCGTAAAAGATATGGGGAATCGGCAGGTGCAGCTCGCCGGCAACGATTAAAACCACTGGAGTATGGTGAAGATTGAGGGTTGCAAGTTCCGATTCGATCACGACCCGGTCCATATCGAGGCAGATGACCGCGACCGCCGCGACTCCCTCTCGGAGAAGGCAGTCAATCGCTTCAGTCAATGGCAGGAGGGCATGGTCGTACAGCCCTGCCCGGTTGCAAACGGATGTGACATGCCCATTCTCCGAGAGGGCCTGCTCGATCGCATGCATGACAAGCGTATCCTGGCTAAATGGAGCTGCCCCGTAAGCAGCTACAATACCGATCCGTCCGGATCGCCGCATTGGGGCAGGGGAGGTCTGACGTGGCTGAGCATCGGAAGCCGCGCTGGGTGGTCGGGAAGATACGAATGTACCGCGGCGGCTGTCCGCCCTCAGCAGGTCCTCGGCGACAAGTGCTTCGATAGCTCGTCCCACTGTCACGGAAGAAACTCGGTACTCGTGGGCCAGGTCCCGGCGACTGGGCAGCATGGCACCGGCAGACCATTGCCCTGCCTCGATTCGGCGGCGCAAATCAGTTTCGATACGTCGGTATTCCGCGACGAACGGCGCAAGTGAGGATTGTTTTTTCAAGGCACTATTAAGCAGGACTGCACAGTCAGAAAATTGGGCGAATAGTCGTCAGCTGAGAACACGTTTTGCAATCAACTATATTTTTAGTATACAGTGCTATGTGCATCTTGTCAATATTTAGTGCAATCAGAGGGCTGCGGTCTTAAACTCGGCGCACAGCAGACCGAAATAATGGTCGACTTCATACGCGAGAAAGTGGGCTTGCAGGGAGACGTGCTTCTGGACGCCGACCAGCGCCAGTGTCTGCCAATAGGAATCCGCAAGCGCGGTTTCGGCACTCTCTTCCGGCCAGGTCAGGAGACGTGCCAGATCGTTGGCTTCGATCGCGTCCTGCATCGCGGAGTCGTAGAGTGCGGACGCCGGTGTAAAGCCGTATGGCCCGTCAGCGGCATGCCCGTGCCCCTGGTCGGCACTGATGATGAGCGCGACTCGGCGCCCTAGCGACTCGGCGGCCTCGACCAGTGCTTCGCCCCAGCCCACGAGATCCGCCCGCGCAACATCCCGGGCCGGACAGGCTACGACCGTCGGCAAAGTGTGAGACCCTGGCGTCAGCAGGGCGAGCGGGATCGTCACGCCCCAGTCCAGCGGCAAAGCTTCACCTGGATCTCCCGAAACCAGCGGCGTTACGGGAATACCGCGTTCCGCCGCCAAATCCGCCCAAGCGGATGCTAGCGCCAGATCGGTCTGAACTTCAAACTTCAGGTCGTCCAGCTCCCCGTAACCCGTCTCGGTCATGCCGATCGTGATGCTTCCCTCGACTCCGAACCCATGCGGAGTGAGGATCGCAATGCAGTCGGGGCGTGCCGCTTCCAGAGACTGGCGCATACAATGCATTGCCCGTCGGCAGCCTGGAACCGGGCCGGGCGTCGTTTCACCGAGAAGCAGATTCCCGCCATGCGGCGCAATACAGGCATAGACGACAGGCATGCTAGAACCGATATCCGGCGGTCAGGTTCAAACCGCTCAGATCAAAGCCTTTGATCTTGGAAACTGCCAGATAGCGGGCTTCTACAAAGCCGCTCTCGCCGGAGTTAATTCCTATCAGAACACTGCCGCCGAAACCGGTTCGCAGCCCGGAGTGGACATTGTAGTCTGCCGAGCGCAGATCCGCCAGGTAGATATCGCCGGTGGCTCCAACATACGTCGTCAGAGAACCATTCTGGCTGAGGGCCGTTCGATAGCCGATACCGATCGGAGCCAGAAAGGCATGATTATCGCCGCGTGTCTGGTACAGAACCTGAAGGTCGAGTGAGGTCTGGCCCGTCTTGGGAACTTTCCCGATGCTTCCGAAGCCGACGCCCAGGGAGACCCAGGAGCTGCCGAACTGCGACCGAGTCTGGCTGGAAGTCGGCAGAAACACACCGACTTCAGGCCCGATACGGAACCGATTCTTTTTCTTCGCCTGCTCCGTTACGGTCTGGCTTTCCAGCTGTGGGGCCGCCTCAGCCTGCGGGGCCGGGGCAATCACAGTCGTGGATGCCGGGGAGGTATCCGTGTTTTGTGCCGACGCAGCTGAGAGTGTCAAAGCTGTCAGTGCCAGCGCGGTCAAAATCGACCCGGTTGATCGTAGTGTCATCAAATTCTATTCTCCTTGTCGTTGCAATGAAATGCGTGCCCGGATATCTGCTAGCAGCGCGGCATCGGCTGGCTTGCCTTGAGTGACCACGCCTAACGGCACATGCGGTTTTGGCGTGCCATGAAAGTCTGACCCACCGGTTACGAGCAATTGGTTTGCCAATGCGAGGGCTAAAAAGCGCTGCGTATCGGCTGGGCTGTGCTGCGAGTAGTAGGCTTCCAGCCCGTCCAGCCCGTCCTCGCGGGCCAGGGTTCCGATGCGCTGCGCCAGCGCCTCCGCACTGAGGGCGATTAGGCCCGGATGGGCCATGACCGCCACGCCGCCTGCACCATGAATCAGCGCGATCGCGTCCCTGGGCGTCAGCACCTCTTTCGGCATATACAGCGGCTTGCCTGTCGCCAGGTAGCGGTCGAAAGCCTCTTTGACGGAAGTGACGATGCCCTTTTTCATCAGTGCCTGGGCGAAATGCGGGCGGGCAATCACTTCGGCGTCCTCCCCGGCTTCGGTTCGAACATCGTCCATCGTGACCGGAAGGCCTAGAGCGGCCATTTTCTGGGCCATCTGTTCATTTCGTGCTGCTCGCCCGGCCCGGATATGGACCAGCGTTTCCTGCAGCGGGCCGTTGCTGGGATCGAACAAGTAGCCCAGAAGGTGAAACCGCCCGCTGTCATCTTCCACGGAAAGCTCAACACCGGGAATCAGCACCAGCCCGACTTCCGCTGCCGCCGACTGAGCTTCCGCCAGCCCGCTTAGCGTATCGTGATCCGTGACCGCCAGAGCGGACAGGCCAAGAGAGGCGGCCTTCTGTACCAGCTCCGTCGGTGACAAACTGCCGTCGGAGGCCGTGGTATGGGCATGCAGGTCGATTCCCGGAGCAGAAATATTCATTTAGTCATTATACCGCCCCGTGCTGGAAGTCTGCGTACTGAACCATGGCACCATCAACATAAATCTGCGAGCCATTGATATATTCGGCTTCGGGGGAAGCAAGAAAAACGACGACATTGGCGACTTCTTCCGGCTGACCGATGCGGCCCCAGGGGATTTTGGCATCGAGAAGCTTGGAAAGCTCCGGGTCGCCCCAGACGTTTTTGTTGATCGGTGTCGCGATCGCACCGGGGCAGACCGTCACAGCGCGAATCTTGTTCTCCGCCAGGGCCACCGCCATACATTTGGTCAGCATCGAAAGTCCGGCTTTCGCTGCGCAGTAATGGGAGAAATGCGACCACGGGATGACATCATGAACACTCGATATGTTGATGATCACGCCGCCGGTGTTATTCGCCGCCATCCATTTGGCCGCGGCCTGTGCGACCAGGAACGGTCCGGTCAGGTTGACGGCGATCACTGCCGACCAGACTTCCGGGGGCATCTCTAAAAAAGCATGGTCGGATTCGAAACCCGCATTATTGACCACGATGTGAACTCCGCCCAGCTGGTCCACGACCTGATCGATATCTTTCTGCACGTCTTCGGGGCTGGCAACGTTTCCCAGCACGGTGATCGCCCGGCCCCCGCCGTCCGTGATCTCCTTCGCCAGCGCCTCGGCATGTGCCGGGTCCTTGCCGTACCAGCCGATCGCGACCGACGCACCCGCCGCCGCGAACTTGCGGCACATCGCCGACCCCAGCCCACCGTCCCCTCCGGTGACCAGTGCTACTTTTCCTGCAAGCTTCCCCGTCATGTCCGTTGCCATAGATGTTTCCCCTCCAGCGAGTGTGTTCTGTTCGGCCAAAATCTTTCCCATCATACCCCGTTCCGGGTATACTATCGCATTCCAACTTCCAAAATCTTAATTCACCAGGAGCGTTTCGTATGAAAGATCCCCGCGTTGCTAAACTCGCCGACATACTCATCGGCTACTCTACCCGTGTCCAGCCGGGCGAAAAAGTCCTCATTGAAGCCACGGAGATTCCCGATGAGGTGGTGAATGCGCTGGTAAACCGTATTGCGGAGGCGGGGGGGCTGCCCTTTGTGACACGCAAGAGCAACAGCGTTCTGCGAGCGCTGCTCCACAACGCCACAGAGGAGCAGATGCGGCTGACAGGCGAATTCGAGAAGGCCCGCATGGAGCAGATGGATGCCTACCTTGGGCTGCGCGGTGCGGAAAACAACGCGGAGCTGTCGGACGTGCCGGACGAAAAGATGAAAATCTATCGTAAGCTCTGGTCAAATCCGGTGCACTCGGAAACGCGCGTCCCCAATACAAAATGGACGGTATTACGCTGGCCTACTCCCTCCATGGCCCAGCAGGCGGGGATGAGCTGTGAGGCGTTCGAAGATTATTACTTTGATGTCTGCACGTTCGACTACTCCAAGCTCGACGCCGTGATTGAGCCGCTCCAGGCCCTCATGGACCGCACCGATCGGGTACGTTTGACGGGAGTGGGCACGGATCTGACCTTCAGCATCAAAGATATCCCGACGATCCCCTGCACCGGGCGGGCCAATATCCCCGACGGCGAAATCTTCACGGCTCCGGTGCGCGACTCGGTCAACGGGACCATCGCCTTCAACACGGCGACCATCTACCAGGGAACAATTTTCGAGGGTGTGATCCTGCGTTTCGAGGCGGGGAAAGTGGTGGAAGCCTCCGCTGGCGGGGGGCTGAGCCCAGTGCTCAACCAGATACTTGACAGTGACGAAGGGGCGCGTTATATCGGCGAGTTTTCGCTTGGCTTTAACCCCTATATTTTGCAGCCCATGAAGGACATTTTATTCGACGAAAAGATCGCCGGCTCCTTCCACTTCACCCCCGGCGGGGCCTACGATGAAGCCTTCAATGGCAATCGCTCCGTGGTCCATTGGGACATGGTCTTTATTCAGCGGCCCGAGTTCGGCGGCGGTGATGTCTTCTTTGACGACGTTCTCATCCGCCATGACGGCCTATTCGTCCCGGAAGACCTGCTGCCGCTCAACCCGGACAACTTGAAAACTCTGTAAGCACAGAACACAGGGCTTGCCTGACATGGCAAGCCCTGTTTTTTTACGTCTTAGGGAGCAAACTGCTCCGATCCCGTCGGATACATAGGCAGCGGATATGGGCCGACTTTGTCTGCCGTGTAAGAGCTCGCCCAGAAGTCCGGGGGACCCTGGCTGTCCGGGACTGTGTTGGCGACGGCTTTGATGCCATGCTTCAGGTAAGCGACAAGGCTCCACAGATCATCGTCGGAGAGATTCCGGGTGGAAGGCCAGGGCATGGGAACTGCGAGGTAGTGAGGCGCAGCTGGGAAATTGCCCTGTCCTGGCGTCTCCCCGGTGATAACTGCATCCGGGGTCGCGCCGGGGTCCAGACCATGCTTGAGGGCATTATAAATCTGACGATCTGTGAATGTCCCAATGCCGGTGGCGTCAGGTGTGAGGTTCGCAGCATAAGTCGCAAAGGGGCCGATCTGAAAGATGCCCGGCCCGTGTGGCCCGGCTGCGCTGCTGTATCCCGCCATCCAGGTGGGGGAAGCCGGGTTATTCAAACCCTGGGAATGGCAGTCTACGCAGCCATACGTCGTCACCAACGCGCGTCCGCGTATCACCTGGGCCTGAGCGGCTTTCGCAACGGGCAGTCCGCTGCCGGAATCGCCCGAACTGCTGGAGCTGCCCGACCCGCCGCAGCCGGCGATGGCAGCAAGGCCCAACAGCGCAGTCGCGCCCAGAGCAAGGCTGCTTCCCCGCCGGGAAAAAGAGAACGTGTTTTTCTGCATGAGTATGTTCCTTTATGGAAATGAAGTGAGGCGGAAGCAAAGCGCCTCACTTATACCTCCTGCATAAATCATGCCAAGTAGTTTTACGGGTATGTCGATGCCTTTCCAGGCCCGAGTTGGGGGTGCGATACTGTTCCTCAAAAAAAGGATCCCGCAGAAGCGCTCCCGCTCCGCAACCTTCTACTGAGTGCTTTCAAGATCTGATACTCATGGCAAAGCTGTGCAGGGCATTTTGGGCCGCTCCAGACCCGGCCTTGAAAGGCCAGGCTACTCGGAGAAAGCCCCTTCGGGGCTGAGGGAAATCCATGGTTACTTATTTACAAGTGCTTAGTCGTTAGGCCGATTCATATCTCCATCCCTTCATCCTTTGCTCGTTTTTCAGGCTATAATAGGTCTATGGAGTTTGCATGGAATCCAAATAAAGCGGCGAGTAACCTCCGTAAACACGGAGTGTCGTTTCTAGAGGCTGGCACTATCTTTGAGGATCCATTCGCTGTCACCTACGATGATCCAGATTATTCGGAGCAGGAAGACCGATTTATCACTTTTGGACTTTCCAATTAAAATCGGTTGTTGACTGTTTCTCACACGCCCCGCGAAGAGAAGACGCGCATTATCAGCTCCCGTCAAGCGACCCGGCAAGAAAGGAGCTTATATGAAAACACAGAATAAAATGAAAGCACAGAATAATTTGTCCGCGGTTGAGCTCAGCGATGATTTAGAAGACGAACCGCGCCCTGAGTATGACAGAACAGCTCTTAAGAAAGGGGTACGGGGCAAATATTTGGCTCAGTATCGTTCGGGCACAAACCTGATTTTACTGGACTCCGACGCTGCGAAATTTTTATCCAACAACGGAAGCGGTGACTGAGGCACCCCGTCGCTAAATACAGCATCGATTTATTCAGGACTGCAGCAAAGTAGGAACCGCTGCAGACGAACAATGCGTTGTGTCCGACGCCACCCACTCGCAATCTGTCATGTGGGTGGGTGGCGATTGACCGGGCAACACTCAAGATACTGCACTATTTGGCGGGTGTCGTAGGTGCGGCGTCGGGCGTTGGTGCAATAACCGGAGGCGTAGGAGCTGGCGGCGTAGGCGCAACCGGAGGCGTGGGTACGGGTGTCGTGGGTACTGGTGTTGGTGCTGGCAGCACGGTCTCCGGCACAGTGACTGGTGCTGCGGGAACGGGTGTTGGTGCAGGTGGATCGCCAGGAACCTGCGTTGGCGGAACGGGCAAAAGCGGAGCAGGCGGCGGCTGAGTCAGGGCGGCCCGGAGATTTTTTGCCCAGCCCTGGGCCAGTGGCAGCGGCTGGGTAAAGCCCGCGGCCCGCGCATCCGGTGCGGTCACAGTCACAAACGATGTGCCGCTCACGGTCAGTGCGGCCGTGCCATCCGGCAGTGCCGCGACCTGCACGGCATCCGGCAGACTTGCCGCTGGCCCCGACGAAAGGCGGTCCAGGCGTGAAGTCAGGAGGTCCGCACGCTCCGCCGCCGTCACGCCGCCCGGCTGCGGCCCGCGAAGCTTGAGAACCACTTTTCCCCGCAGACTCACGACTCCCAGCATGCCGCCCACCTGCGCAAAATCATGTGTCACCGTCAGAGGCGGGTGGGGCGGTACTTTCGTTTCAGGCCGATTCGCGGGACGCCAGTTGACACGCGGCAGCACCTGCTGCAGACGCGCTGCCCACTTTGAGGCCATCATGAGGGGCGTTCCTCCTCCCCCTGCGGCAGCGACAGTTGCCGTGTCCACAGTGATCAGCTTCCGGCCCAGGGCATAGATCACCGGAGAGCGGTTAACATGGCTGTCGACGGGCGGCAGAAATACGACGATGTCTGAGGGACGAATATCCGGGATCCCGAGCAGCGGTGTCAGACGTTCGGTGATCCGATCTATTCGCTCCTGGGCCGTCATGCCGCCCGCGGCTGCTCTGAGGCGCAGGACGGGATAGCCGCCCAGTGTCAGGTCGGCAAAGCTGCTTATTGCTGCCGGTACCGCGACTGGAGTAGAGGCCGGGGACGGCACGGCTAGCGGCGTCTGCGCCGCGAGTGATCCGCCAGTGAGCGTCAGAAGCAGGGCAGCTGCAAAACGGGTTGTATTATGGGTCATAGGTTTTCTTTCTTAATGGGCTAAACGTAGGGGGTGAATTCACCTGAGTACTTGTGACTAAGTAACCTGGGATTTTCCTCAGCCCCGAAGGGCTTTCTCCGAGCAGCCCGGCCTTTCAAGGCCGGGTCTAAATCCCCCGAAACATATGCGCGAGTGCTTAGCAGCAAGTTGCCACCCCCTCCTTAAAAAAAGAGAGGGGCGAAATTAGACGTAGGGTGCGCTGCTTGCTGCGCCCTTTTGTCCTAATCTTCTGTCCTAACTACTCGCCTCTGTCATGCCTGGCGCTTTTCTCCCGCCTGGCGTTTCTCTTCCGCGTCTGGCTCGTTACAAGTTTTCACGGCGTAACATCAGCTCCTAACCCTCGTCTTTCTGAAAGAGAGGGTCGGCGCGGAGCGATGGGGTGCGCTCTCCTACAGATTAATTCCCGCCACCAGGTTGCTCAGCAAATTCTGGGCCTGTGCCACTTCCGACTGCAGTGCTGCCTTCCGCGTTTGGATCGCTGCCAGCTGGGTCTCCTGAGCATCTAACTCCCCGACATACCGGCGGTAGAGTGCGGAAGCCCGGTCCAGCTCGTGCATATTCGTGCGGATACGGGTCTGTCCCTGCCCAATATTCTGAGCTTCGCCTTCCAGGCCGCTGATCTTTGTCTGAAGATCCGAAATCTGGCCGCGCCGGGCGATGATGTCTTTCAGGGCGGCAGCGACTTGTGGGGCTGCTTCGCCTTTGGTGACGCAAAGCAGCAGGGTATCGAAATCGCTGTCCAGCAGGCTATAGACCGTCGTGTCGGGGTAGGCTTCGGTGACGGTTAGCTGTTCGCTCTTGTGCGGGGCGACATTGATGTCAAACCGCTGCAGATCAGCCGTTCGCTCCGCAGCCTTCAGAGGCGCGATCAGTGTCCAGTCGGTCCCATGGTACGGATGCTCAATCACCACGGTGCGCGGCTTATCGCTGTTGTTCTTGACGGTATACAGCCGCGATTGTTCCCGGTGAGTTTTGATCACCAGGTTACCCTTGTAGAGCTTAACGGAAACGACGGTCCCTTTATCTTTGCCATTTTCGCTGTGGGCATCAAGAGCAAGGTCCACGGCGTAGGAGATCATGCGGGTCTGCCCCGGCTCCGTGTCGTCTACTAGGGCATCGCCGACATAGCCCGTGCCGCCGGAGGAGCTTTCGTCAAAGACAGTCAGCGGTCCGCCCATCAAATGCAGGCCAGAGGTGTTCTTCAGCCGTGCGCCGAGGAGAGGGTGAGCATTCTGCACGGAGGGATTAAAGATGGAGACCATCTGGGTGATCACCGGGCTGGACACAAAGGGAATCATCGCCGACTTCTGCCGCCCAATCGACAGCGGAGCGGCGATCTTATAGGTAAAAAGCGCCGTGCCAAGCTCCGCCCCATTGGTCTTCGGAGCCGCCTGCACCAACGCCTGCGTGTACGATAAGCTATTATTAGCGACCTGATTGCCGTTGATGATGTATCCCGATTGCGGCATGCGCTTCCTGCGATTAGCATCTCCGTCAGCGATACCATTTACTTCGCCTGTAACATTGAATCTAGCCTGTTCTTCCGTCCGGGCTGAGGGAGCGGGAGACGCAAGTGGCATATCTGCCGTCGCTCTGCTTGTATCCTGATTGAGATTTCCCTGATACGTCTGTGGGGTGGGGGAACCGAGTACTGAGGCCTGCACGACCGGGCGGGGGACGTAGAGCGGGGTGTAGAGGTCCTGGAGGAACGAAATCGGGCGACCGGACACCAGTGTCAGATGCACGTTGTTCCAATCGTCCTGGCTGGTATTCTGCACCATCGCCCAGCCCTGCAAGACGGGAGACTTGCCTAAAACTAATCGGTAGCTGCTCTGCCAGAGAGGCGCTTCAGTCAGGTAACCGACCAGAACGCTCCGGCGGCCCTTTCCGGCAAAGCTCAGCGTCACCGGACGCTTCCCTGCATCCCGGCTCTGCGCGACCACGGCCAGGGCAGAGCCTAGTTCGCGCCGCAGGTCCGGGTCGTTAATCTGCGTGTCCGTCACCGCCGCCAGTGGCACGGTATGCAGGGAGCCCTCGGCGAGAAGCGTTAAAAGCGATTGCGGGATCGTGCCGCCGCCGTTCGGCAGGGTGACGATTTGAGTCTGGACACCGACGATCGTCCCCGTGAGCATCTTCGGCACGGTCCCGACGGCATAAGACACTGTCACCGACGCCCCGCGCATCCGGTTCAGCAGGGTGGCCTGATCGGGATTGTCGCTGACATCCACCGAGAATGCCTGCAGCTGCTTTGTCACCGGGTCCAGTGCCCCGTAGGTGACCGGACGGATCGTACCGCCGCCGTTATCCAGCAGGACAAGCGATTTGAGAACATCGTTGATCTGTCCCACGGGAAAGAGCAGCGTCTGGGCCGCGTCGCCGTCGACCAGTCCGCCGCGCTCGAAGTAGCCGACCCCGCTGGTGTATAGCGTCACGCCGGTGACGGGCAGGGAAGCGGTGGCTGGAACGGTCGCCGCCGTCTGAGCGAATGCGGCTGGGGTGAGTGCAGCCAAAAACAGGCCGGTATAGAGGCAAAGTGATCGCTGGCGCATGGGGTAGTTCTCCTGAAGAGGGTAATGCGTAATTTGAGTGGTCTTTGTGGGTTTACCTTCAATCGGTGATATTTCTGCTTTTGCCCGCACCGACGCTCCAGTATTCCCCGTAGGGGCACTGCTTGCTGCGCCCTCTTATCTTTGACCTCTTGCCTGCTTTTACCCGGATTGGAAATCCGGGTCTGTTGAAGTGCGAGTGTCCGCAGGGCGGACAAAGAGCATGCGGGGGACAAAGAGCATGTGGGGGACAAAGAGCATGTGGGGGACAAAGAGCATGCGAGGGACAATGACAAGGCTCCTATCGGTTCGTCTTATGTCTACGCAGTAGACAATCGCTTTATCAAAGACCCGGATTTCCAATCCGGGTAAAAGCAGGCAAGAGGGCAAGATTAAGAGGGAGCAGCAAGCAGTGCCCCTACGGGGTAACCGGCATTTCTCTGCCGGTTCTTACCTGTGCCGGTTGCATTCGGAACCAAGAGATAAAGCATTCGCGAATTATTGCCAGCCTTGACAATGCCCCCTTCCTATGCTACCATGATGTCATGTTGGATTTCCCATGCAGGTGACGTTTTGGGGGACGCGCGGCTCGATCCCGGTGCCTGGTCCCTCTACCCTTCGATACGGAGGCAATACGCCCTGTGTCAGCGTTCGTCTGGCGTCTGGGCCGCTGCTTGTGCTGGATGCAGGAACGGGCATCCGAGCGCTGGGGAACGCTCCGGAGATGAGCGCAGAATGCAGCTTTGCTCTCCTGCTTAGCCACGGCCACTGGGACCATATTCAGGGATTTCCTTTTTTTGCACCGGGATACCGTGACATCTGCCGGATTCAAGTCTTTGGCGGGCCGGGCGGCACGAACTGCCTGAAACAGTTGTTATCAGATCAGATGGAAGATTCGTATTTCCCCGTACCGCTCGAGCAGCTCCAGGCACAAGTTGAGTTCGATGAGATCTACGACGATTGGAAACAGATTGGCTCGGCCCGGGTACAGGCGTTCCCCCTCCGTCATACAGGGGTGGGTTGGGGGTTTCGGATCGAAGAACGGCCTGAGTCGGGCGGCGGGGTGATTGTTTACCTGACTGACAATGAGCTGACACCAGGCAGTCCCGATTGGGACTTTTATCGAGATATTTGCCATGGCGCTGATCTGCTGATACATGACGCCCAGTATCTTGACCACGAAATGCCCGCACGCAAAGGCTGGGGGCATTCCTCGGGGCGCGATGCTACCCGACTGGCACTCGAAGCAGGATGCAAACGGCTTGCACTCTTTCATCATGACCCTGACCGCAGTGACGACTCGATTGATGCGCTGACCGCCGACTGCCGCGCCCAGGCGATTCTGACCAGCAGCACACTGGAGATATTCGCGGCGGCGGAAGCCCAATCCTTCGAAATCAGTGGGGCGATTCAGGAACCCCGTACGACCTCGTGACCGTAGAAAAATACAGACTCTCCCGACTAAAGAAAGAGAACCCGATTTTGAAGTTTCCCCGCCTCTCTCTTGCCGCTACCCTGCTGCTGTTCTCCTCTGCCGCATCCGCCGTGCTGGCTTCCAGCCCGGCGAACTACGGTTCGGTCGTTTCGCAGACCTATGATAAAGCGCAGATGGTGACTGAAACCCATCTGGCGAACGGCCTGACGATCATCTCCAAAGAAGTGCATTCCGCACCGGTCGCATACTTCAGCGTCTGGTACAAAGTTGGCTCCCGCGACGAAATCAGCGGCCAGACCGGCCTGTCACATATTCTGGAACATATGCAATTTAAGGGAACCAACGATCTGCCTCCAGGCGCGATCAATCACCTCTTTCAAAGCAATGGCGGCGAGATCAATGCGTCTACCGGGCAGGACCGCACGGAATACCATGAGCTGATCGCCTCAGACCGGCTGGAACTCGCCGCACGTATCGAAGCCGACCGCATGGAAAATTCGAAGTTTGACCCCTCGGAGCTGGCTCACGAGATGACCGTCGTACGCTCTGAGCTGGAAGGGGACAACAACAGCCCCGGCTATGATCTTTATACGAACGTCTTTCTGCCCTCAGCGATGACGGCGCATCCGTACCACTGGCCGACGATCGGATGGCGCCCTGATGTTGAAGCGGTCGCAAACCGCCGCGATGTCATCTACAGCTACTATAAGCATCACTACATGCCCAGCAACGCTATCGTAGTCATGGTCGGGGACTTTGAGACCCCGAAAGCGGTAGGGATCGTCCAGAAGTATTTCGGTGTCTATCCTGGCGGGAAAACCGAGTCACACTTTATTACGCCCGAGCCGGCGCAGCGTGGCGAGCGTCGGGTTATCCTGAAGCGGCCCGGCACGACCGGGCAGGTATTAATCGGCTACCATGTGCCCAAGACTGGGGAGCCGGATCACTACGTCCTAGATGTCCTTTCGCAAATTCTTTCCGGGGGGCGAAGTGCGCGTCTCTACCAGTCTCTTGTCGAGACCGGAGTTGCCCAGTCCGCCGGAGCTGGCAATGAAGATACCCGGGACCCGTATCTCTTTGAATTGGACGGCTCCCCAAGTACGGGAGTCTCCAATGCCGATCTTGAAAAAGGCCTGGAAGCCGAGATCACCCGCCTGCAAACCACCCTGGTAACCACCGCAGAAGTCACACGGGCGGTTCAGCAGCTCAAGGCGAGCTTTGTTTTCCGCAACGACAGCGTTTCTTCACAGGCGGATTCTCTCGGCGGATATGCCGTGATCGGGCTGCCCCGTTACAATGGTACCTATCTGGACCGCATCCAGCTGGTCACGCCCGCTGATGTCCAGCGCGTTGCGAAGCAGTACCTGACCCAGACAAATCGGACCGTGGCTTATTTCGAGCCGCAGCCGCTTCCGCCCGGTTCAGCGCCGCCGCCGCCGCCAATCGCCGACAACTTCGGTTCCTCGAAGCCTGTCACCGATCCGCGTCAGAAGGCTATTCTCGCTGCTCTGGACAAAAAGTTTAATGGGGTCACGAAGGCTGCCGTCTCAGTCAATCGCCCTAAGCCGACCCGAGTTGTCCTGCCAAATGGCTTAACTGTCATCATCGAGGAAAACCATGCGAACAAGACTGTGGCGCTAAGCGGCATGGTGAAGGCAGGAAGCGTCTTCGAGCCGGACGGTCAATATGGCCTTGCCTCATTGACCGCCGCGATGCTGTCGCGCGGTACGACCGGCAAGACTGCCCTTCAGCTAGCGCTTAGCCTGGAATCAGTCGGAGCCGCGGTCGGAATTGGGGCGGCGGAAGAATCAGCCCGCGTTTCCGGGGCCAGCCAGACCAAAGATTTCGGGCTGATGCTCTCTACTCTGGCCGATGAGATGCAGCATCCGACCTTCCCGGCAGATCAGCTGGAACGGCTGCGGACGCAAACACTCTCCGGACTGGAAGATGCCCGTCAGGACACCGGCGGCACAGGCGGAGCGGGAACGCAGGCGGAGATCGCTTTTGCGCAGACGCTCTACCCGAAAGGACATCCTTACTGGCAGCCATCAATCGACGAAAGCGAGGCCGCGACCAAGGCCCTCACGCGTGATGATCTGATCAGTTTCTACAAAACGTACTATCGGCCTGATACGATGACTTTGGTGATCGTGGGAGACGTCAATGCGCAGCAAGCGGTCAGCCAGATAAAGGCGGCATTCGGCGACTGGAAAAACCCGGCAGGCCCGAAGCCTGTGGTCGTGATTCCTGACGTTGCCGCTCCGGCTAAAGCCCCCGCGACCCAGGTGATCGCGATTCCGGACACGCCGCAGACCAGTATCCTCTTTGGATACAACGGCGGCCTGACGCAGAGTAACCCGGATTACTATGCTGCCCAGATCATGAACTTCATCGTCGGCGGCAGTGTGTTTGGTTCGCGGCTCGGCAAGATTATTCGAGATGATAACGGACTCGCGTATTCCGTCAGCTCAGGTATTCAGGCGCAGCACGGGTCCGGACCCTATCAGTTTTTTGTCGGAACGAACCCGAAAAATGCTGCTCGTGCTCTCAGCCTGCTTCGGCAGACCCTGTCTCAGATCAAGCAGTATGGCGTGACGCCCGACGAGATCGAGCAGGCCAAGCTCTATATCACCGGTTCCTATCCTATCCGTCTGGAAACCAATGCCGGTGTCGCCAGTGTCCTTTTGATGGCAGAGGACAACGGTCTGGGCCTGGACTTCCCGTATCGACGCAATGCGATCTATAACGCAGTCACACCCGCCCAGGTCAGTGTCGCGATTCGGAAGTATCTTCGCCCTGCGGAAGGCGCATTGATTATCGCCGGGGCTGCCCCCGAGTAGAGAACCTGCCCACTTTCCTCTCCCTTCACTCATGGGGGGGCTGATAGCGATAGTATTCGCCGTCAGCCCCTCCTTTTTTCGCCTGGCACCGTGCATGAAATCTGTGTCAGGTGGGTAACCTACTCCCAAGTCAAACTCAGGAGAAATCTATGGACAGCCGAACAAATCCGCTTGCCCCCAGCTTAATTGGAGACGATTTCATCGACGGTGAAATTGCCGGAGAAAATGAGCCGCTGAAGATGCATGAAAGAGGTGCCGATCCGCCTGCGGGAACACTGGATTATCCTGCTCCGATCCCCGGTCTGCGGGACAATCCGCTCGGGGATCCAGGGTTACTGCCCGGCAGCCGTGACCCGGATATGCCTGTCAGCCTCGAAGATGACGACCGCCCAGGTGAGCGGGAAGGCAACACCCCTTACGATGCAGAGGGAACGATGGGGTCGGAAGGAAAATAGCCTGCAAAATATCCAGCAGGGTGGCAGGTTTCTGCGGCCGCCAGCATGGGTACGTATTGTCATCCCGCTTAGGGCGAACTCACCAGGAGCATTACTATGAACACTTCCCTTTCCTCTAAAGCACGCCGGTCCGCCGTACTCGCAGCCGGCGCGGTCATTGCCGCCCTGCTTGCTTCTGGCTGTGCACACGACGATACATCTACCCCGCCGACAGTCGTAACTACGCCGCCATCCACGTCTACTGTCACGACCACAATGCCGGGAATGGCGTCACCAGATACCAAGGTGAATGTCAATGCCGGACCCGGTGGCTCGACCGGGACTGATTCCGCGCTTTCCGATGCCGTCAATACGGCGATCGTTCACAATAAGCAGATGACCGGATCGCGGGTCGAACCCGTGGCCACTGGCGGCGTTGTGACCCTGACGGGCCAGGTCCAGAACCAGCAGCAGAAGGCACTCGCAGAGAAGAGTGCCACCCAGACACCGGGCGTGTTGAGCGTCAAAAATAAGCTGATCATCGTCAGCACCGGTGGGGCGAAGCCTAAACCCGTAGTCATTACGAAGACAAAAACGGTTGTCATCCATGATCAGAATGCCCCACCAGCTTCACCGGCCGCGCCAATCTCCGGGGATACGTCTCTGCCGCCGCCGCCTGCGGCGCCAGATCCAAACGCCGCTCCCACTACGCCTTAACTTTTACGTTTGAAGTGCTGCTGCGCAGGGCTGAATCAGCCCTGCGCATCGTTCGTCACCGAGGCAAGGCAGCGACAGCCGCTTCGTCGGTGCGGGCTTTGATCAGACGTCCTTGAAAATCGACAATAGGCAGGCGTCCGGTGATGCGCAGCGGCTTAAATTCCACGCCCGACGCATTCAGTAGCACCACAGTGGGCAGGCTGCCGAAGCCGTACTGCTTCTGCAGGGCGACGCTGGCTGGACTGGACCAATCTGTGAGATCGGCACGCAGGGTCACGAAATCTTGGGCGAGGGTTGGAGCGACAGTGGGGGCTTCAAAGACGTCGTGGGCGATCTCTTTGCAGTTGACGCACCAGGCCGCCGTGAAGTCAATCACAATAGGTTTGCCGGCGCGCTTCGCTAAGGCGAAAGTCTCCGGGCTGTAAGCAGTCCAGGGGGCCACCGCCGCCACCGCCGGGGCAGGCCGTGCGAGAAACTGCGAGAATGACCCGGGGCTGATCACTCCGGCGACCTTGTCTACGGGCCTTCCCGTTTGGGGGTCGATAATGCCGTAAAGTGGAAGGGCGACATCGCCAAACTTGTCCTGTTCCAATCTCTGGTTCTTCGGGCCATCTTTGCCACCGTCGGTGTAAAGCTGGACTCGGACGTAATTGCCCAGGGCGGTTTGAACTTCTGGGCGCGGGAAGACATTCTTCTCGTTCAGTCGGCAGTTTGTGCAGGTGTACCCGGTGAAATCGATCAGCAGCGGTTTGTTTTCAGCCTTTGCCTGGGCAAGTGCGGTATCGTAATCCGTGAGCCAGGGAAGCCCGGCGACTTTCGCCTCCGAACCCCCGCCGTAGCCCTCTGGAGGCAGGAACGCCCCGACATAGGGGCTGAGAGGTCGTCCGGATAACCCCCAGAAGCAGTAAAGCGCAGCAAAGAAGAAAAGTGCAGCGAACGCGGCGCGGGGTGGGGGGACTTTCGCCCCTGGAGCCTCGGTCTCCGCCACAATCCCAAAGCGAAACGTTCCCCACAGATAGAGCCCCGCACAGACGAAAATCACCGCCCAAGCAGCCAGCAGCACCGGCTGAGTCAGCAGCTTCCATTGCCACACCTGATCGGCATTAGAGAGAAACTTAAGTGCCGCAGCCAGCTCTAAAAACCCCAGTGTTGCCTTGACCCGTGCCAGCCAGACTCCACTCTTAGGGATCTTCGATATCCACTGCGGAAATGCCGCAAAGATCAAAAACGGCGATACGAATGCCAGGGAAAAGACCAGTGTTCCCAGCAGGGGCCGCAGTCGTTCTCCCTGGGAGGCGGCCACCAGCAATGTCCCAATCAGCGGTGCAGTACAGGTGAATGAAGCCAGCACGAACGTAATCCCCAGCAGCACCAATCCTAATGTCCCGCTGTGTGCCCGGGCTGTAGTCTGAAGTGCGCTGAGGTTTGCCGGAAATTGAATCTGAATGGTTTCGAAGAATGACAGGGCGAACACGACGAACACCGCAAAAATGCCGACATTTACCCACGGGTTTGCGGCGACTTTGTTGATCCCCGCCGCCCCGAACGTCGCCGTAGCAATCGCGCCGAGCGCTAAATACAAAGCGACAATCCCCAGGGCGTACCCACCCGAGAGCCGAACCAGCTTTTTCTTGTCCCCGTTCGCCTGCTTGACGAAATTCGTCAGGGTAATCGGAATCAGGGGAAAGACACAGGGAGTTGCCAGTGCCAGCAGTCCGGCCCCAAGCGCCGCCGCGAGAAATAAGAACAGGCCTATGGGGGCGCTGCCTGGCGCGTCTCCCCTCTGAGATTTGTACTCTTCCCGCACCGGACCGGCTGCCAACGAATAACTGACCGGGAGAATGACATCTGTTGGGGGCAGGCAGATTTTGTCGTTGCAGGTCTGATAATGCACGGCGACCGACTGCCCGGCGACCGCACCCACTTTAAACTTCCGCTGAAACTCTGCCGAGCCTTCGTGAAACGCGACCTGACGCCCAAAGTTAGGATCGAATTTGCTGACCGGTGCGTCCTCCGTCGTCGGCCCTAAAGCCTTTGACCCCGACAGTGATACGATTTCAGTCGCCGCCGGGCCGTTTTCGGCGGGAACTACGGAGTACACGTGCCATCCGGGGTCCACCGCCACTTTGACCTGCACCGTGACGGCTTCGCCGGGATGGGCCGGACTCGGACTCACGGAGGCGGTAAAGTGGACTGGAAGCGGAGTTCCCGCCTGTGTACCGACCATCAGCAAAAGCAGCGTTAGACATAAGAGAACGGGCGAAAAATATTTCATTTGATGGTGACCACGGCCCGAACCGGCATGGAGGCAGGAGGATAGCATGACTTGTCATTACAGCCCTGGTACATGACAGTGCCGGCCAGAGCCGCAGCCCCGGGTTTGGCCGATCGAGAGACCTTAAAGGGGATGGAGATCACGACTTTACCGACGTACACTAAAAGTGGCTTTGTCGAATAGGAGACACGCACCGTTCTCGGCACCGGATAATGTACGACGCCATAGGTGATCCCGGGTGATGGCTGGGCCACAAAGTTTGTCGGAATATACGCCGGATCGTTTGGTCGATGTGCGTTGATGTGGTACTGCGTCCCGACATTGAGTGTCACGCTGAGCATGCCTTCCCCGCCGCGTGCCACGACGGTCTGCCGAACGGCTGAGGTGACTGCTGCCACCTTCGGGCCACCGAACTGCGCCAGTGCGGGGTGTGTGCCGAGAAAGGGCACGGAAGCGAGCGAAAATAAGAGTGTGTGTTTGGCAGTGATCATAGCTTTAGTAACCGCAAAATGCCGGTCATAAGTTCCATTGCGCCTGGTTGAAACTTATCTGTTAAAGCGGCGTACTGTCTTTATTGACACTCACGCGAAAGGACCGACGCCATGACCTTTGGAGATGTTTTAGCCGTGCTGGCCGTCGTTTTTATCGTCGGCGCTTCTTGGGCCGCGGCAATTTTGCTGATCGCGCTGGCATTTCCCCGGCCTGTGGCACGGGCGGAGACTTGTCTCACGACTGCACCGGGCCGCTGTGCCGGGGCTGGTACAGTCGCATTGCTGGTAGGCGGGTTTCCGGCATTCTTGTTAATCACCTTCGCTCCGGGCCCGCTCAAGCTGTTAGGGGCCGTGCTCCTGGGCGTGCTTGGCCTGCTGTCCACACTGGGCAGTGCCGCGATTGTACGGCTGGTCGCGAGCCGGATTGACGATCTGGGGTCGTCACTCACTGCGTTTGGCAGCCTGACCCGTGCCTCCGTTCTGTATGTCTCAGCCGGCTTCCTGCCGGTTCTGGGCTGGTTCTTCTTCCTTCCCGCCGCCCTGCTGCTTTCTGTCGGCTGCGGCCTCAGCGCATTGCACAGAGCGAAGAAAGCCATATACGTGCTGGAGGGAGTGTCATGATAGCCTCGCGACGTCAACTGCTGGCTCTCGGTGCGGCAGGGCTGACCGCAACCCTGCTCTCTGGCTGCGAAACTCTCGAACAGCGCTTGACACAGGCCAGGCTTCCCGGAAATGCGCTGCCGCCCCCGAATCTGCCGTTCCATTCGCCCGCAGCTCGTGTGCTGAACCGGGCCGCTTACGGGCCGCGTCCCGGGGATCTCGCGCATGTGATGAGCATCGGCATCCCGGCCTATGTCGCCGAGCAGCTGGCACCGGAGGCGCTTACGGAGGAGCCAATTCTCACCCTTCGAGTTCGAAGCCTGACCGACACGCTGAATCCCGATACCGGCACGCTTTTCGATGAAGACGATCATCGGGTCGTCGAGGCACTGCGGCAGGTAACCTTGCTGCGGGCGGTCTATAGTCGGAAGCAGCTGTCGGAGCGCATGGTTGAGTTCTGGACGGATCATTTCAATATCTATGCGTTCAAAGGGCTGGGCCCGCAGCTTAAAGTGGTGGATGACCACGCGACGATCCGCAGCCACGCCCTTGGCAAATTTCGCGATTTGCTGGGAGCCTCGGCACGGTCGGCGGCGATGCTGGGCTATCTGGACAACACGGCGAACCGGAAAGGTATTCCCAACGAAAACTATGCCCGGGAGCTGATGGAACTGCACACGCTCGGCGTCCACGGCGGCTACACGCAGCGGGATGTCAAGGAAGTCGCCCGGTGCTTCTCCGGCTGGACATTCGAAAATCACTGGCATCGGGGCCGGTTCCGTTTCGACCCTGAAGCACATGACAATGGCCCAAAGCGAGTTTTAGGAATCTCAATTCCGGCAGGCGGGGGCGTCCACGATGGGGAGCGCGTTTTGGACGTTCTGGCATCTCATCCGGCGACGGCAGGGCATTTGGCGCGTAAGCTGTGTGTTCACTTTCTCGGCGAGGCGTCTGACCGCTGGACTAAGCGTCTGGCAAAGATATTCCGTGACTCGGACGGCGACATCAAGCCCATGCTGCTGGCGCTGCTGACCTCGGACGATCTGCTGACTGCGAAGCCGATTTTGAAGCGGCCCCTGGACTTTACCGTCAGTGGCCTGCGTGCTTTAAACGCTGACACGGATGGAAGCCTAAGCGTACAGGGGCATCTGGAATCGATGGGGCAAGCGCTGTTTGCCTGGCCGATGCCCGACGGGTTTCCCGAAGCCGCCCATTTCTGGACCGGGGCACTAATTCCGCGCTGGAACTTCGCGCTGGCGCTTTCGGGCAATGCGCTCGAGAATACTCGGCTTGATCTCCCGGCTTTGTCTGAGGCGGGAAAGAAGGCCGCACTGACGCCGCACAACACACTGCTCGAACTCGCGTTCGGATGTTCCTCCGCCGACCCGGCACTGGCCGGGCTGCGGGCACTGGCTCATGGATATCCTGATCTGGCCGAGTACACGGCGGTTGTTTTGATGTCGCCCGCCTTTCAGTGGCGCTAGTCCAATTCGGGGAGAAAATAGAATGCTGACCACACGTCGCGGATTATTTGCACTGGGCACTCTGTCCGCTCTCGCTCTGACAGCAGGGCCACGCAGCGCACTCGCGGGAGTTACGGTGACGCCGCAGAGATCGGGGCCGCCAGGAGATGTCCTCGTTTCAATCTTCCTGCGCGGGGGCGTCGACGGCCTCAGTATGATCGTTCCGCATGCCGACGATGCCTATTACCGAAACCGCCCAACGATCGCTCTGGGCCGACCTGGGGACACGCGGCTTGCTATGAAGAACCGCGTGCTGGATCTGGATGGGTACTTCGGCCTGCACCCGGCCCTCGCAGCTCTCAAGCCGCTGTATGCCGCCGGGCAGCTTTCCATAACTCATGCCTGCGGCTCCGGGGACCAGACACGCTCACATTTCGAGGCGATGGCAACAATGGAGCGGGGCGTGTCGTCGGACACTGGTCCGGCCAGTGGCTGGCTGGCGCGTCACCTGGAGACGGCGCCCTGGCATAACGTGTCGCCGCTGCGTGCCGTTTCACTCGGGACGATTCTGCCACAGTCCCTGCGCGGTGCAAGCCGTGCTACCGCTCTGACGACACTGGCGGACCTGAGGCTGCAGTCGCCCTTTGGAAGTGGATCGGGGCGATTTGAAGACTCATTGCACCATCTTTACACGCGAGATGCCCTGGCGGAAGCGGGGCAGGAGGCACTTTTGGTGCTTAGGACACTCAACCGTCTGCCGTCCCCGGCCCTGATGCTGCAAAAAACGATCTATCCCGCAGATGATCTGGGGAACGGACTGCGGCAGGTCGCTCAATTAATTCAAAGTGAAGTCGGTCTGGAAGCGGCCTGTCTGGACCAAGGCGGATATGATACGCATGTTGCACAGGGGACAAGCGAGGGTATACTTGCAGGGCGCCTGGAGAGTCTCGGAAAGAGCCTGGCAGCATTCGCTGCCGATCTTGGCCCGGAGCGCTGGGGGCGAACGACGGTCGTGGTGCAGTCTGAATTTGGGCGGCGCGTCGCCGAAAACAGCGGGCTGGGAACGGACCACGGACGTGGCGGGGCCATGCTCCTGCTTGGCGGAAAAAGTGTTGTGGGCGGCAAAGTGCATGGATTGTGGCCGGGACTCAAGCCGGAGAATCTGGACGGGCCGGGAGACCTTAAAGTGACGACTGATTACCGGAACGTGCTGGCGGAAGTGATATCTATGCGGCTGAAAAACCCGAATACTGGGCAGATATTTCCCGGCCTGGAATTCAATTCACCGGGAGTCGTGCATGGCTGAACTCGTCCTCCCTCCGAGGCTTTTTCAATATAGAGCTGGCAGCAGGGATGAATCTGTGAGCGATGGTTCCGAAGACGAATCCCTGGCAGAGCGCGTCCGGTCGTCCGGGGATGTCGCCGCGTTTTCCATGCTGGTGATACGCTACCGGGGGCGCCTCGTCGCCCTAGCCCGAAGGATGCTTCCAGGCAGCAGCTCGGATGAGGCCGAAGACATGGCCCAGGAAGCCTTTGTGGCAGCCTATGCCAAGCGCACGTCTTTTCGGAAAGGGGAGCCGTTTCGCCCCTGGCTTTATAAGATCGCTGTCAACCGGTGTCTAGATCGACTGCGAGCACTCTCCCGGCGACCGGTCACCATTGAGATCAGCAGCCTTTCGGAGCCGAAAACTTTTGGGAATGGTCCGGAAGAACTTCTGCTTTCCACCGAAAATGAAGCGCGTTTACAAGCCGCCGTGGCCGCTCTGCCTCCCAAGCTGCGCGTTGTCTTCGTGCTGCGGCATTTGGACGATCTTTCGTACGACGAAATTGCCGCCGCGACCGGTCTGCCGCTGGGGACGGTGAAAACACATCTGTTTCGTGCCCGTGCCGAGCTGCGGACGGCTCTTGCGGAGTATCTTACACCATGAACTGCCGAGCTGCCGAACAACTTATCCTTGGCGCTATTGACGGTGCGCTTTCTTGTCCCGAGCGCGATCTTCTGGACAGACATTTGTTGGGCTGCGCCGCCTGCCGGCAGGTCAGCGAAGAATACCGGCAGCTGACGCGGCTGGGGCACCACTGGGTTCCGCAGGCGGAGCTCACGGACCTGCCTGGCGACGTTTTCGCGGCACAGCTACTGGCCCGGATCGCCGAGGCTCCCCGCCAGACGCGCTCATCACTCTGGCTCCCACTTTCGGCCGCGGCGGCTAGTGTCGCCTGCCTGGCGCTGATTCCGCATACGCTCTGGCCGACTCTGCCCAATCTTGGGGGCGCGGCAAATGCTCTGCCTGAATGGTTTCTCCTCACCGGACGGATGGTTCCCGCTGAGACGGTCACGATCTGGAATTCTGCCCAGCATGTTTCGTTTGCCTCGCCTCTTTGGACCGCGAGCCTGCTGGCGGGAGCTTGCCTGCTGAATTTATTATTTTATACGCGGGCTGTGCAGTCACGCCTGAAAGGGAGCCTGTCATAAATCACAGCCAATATTATCCAGTTCAACTGTTTTTCAGCGGCCCCGCCATTCTGCTGATTCTCTTCTCCGTTTTGGCATCCGTGGTCTTGCTGGCGGCACTCTTTCAGCGCATAGATACTTGCCTGCAGCTGGTCGAACGGTCTGCCGCGCGCCTGGAAGGGCGGCGGCTCATTCCGACACTCTGGGGCATCGCCGCCGCGATTGTCTGCGTTGTGGCCGCAGCACTGCTGATTTCCACCAAAATATTGGCCCTGCTGGGAGTTGTCGTGCTAAGTTTCGGACTAGTGGCGGCAAGTCTTGGACTGGGCGCCGCTGCGCTCTGGCTGGGAACCCGGATCGCCGAAGTCGCTGAAACGGGCGAGCCCGGCTTCCTGCCGGGCCTGAAGCTAGGTCTGGTCACGCTGCTGCTGGCTGCCCTGCTGCCCTATGCAGGCTGGCTGCTGGTACTTCTGGCATTGGCCGCAGGAATTGGGGCGGTTCTGGAATGCCTGGTGGTGCAGCGTATCGATGCCTCCTAAAAACCAAAGATTCCCCGCGCCGTCTCCGTGGTCGCCTCTGCGATTTCCTGCACCGTCAGTCCCTTTGCGGTTGCGACGATCTCCGCAATAGCCGGCAGGTACGAAGGCTCGTTGCGGCGTCCTCGCTTGTATTGCGGGGCCAAATAGGGACAGTCGGTTTCCAGCAATAACCTCTCCAGCGGAGCGTAGGCTATCGCCGCGCGGACATCTTCTGATTTTTTGAACGTCGCAACTCCGCCGATGCCTAAATAGCATCCCGCGTCGAGACAGGCAGCGGCCTCTTGGACGTCTCCGGTGAAGCAGTGCATGACGATGGGAGCCTTTGTCGCAGAGGCTTCCAGGACGGCCAGCGTCTCGGCGAGAGCATCCCGAGTGTGAATGATCAGCGGCAGGGTGGGGGAGAGTGTCGCAGCAAAGGCAATCTGCTCTTGAAACACTTCCGATTGGCGTGCTCGTGGGACGCTGTCCCAGTGAAAATCCAGACCGATCTCTCCGTAAGCTGCTGCCTTGCCCGTGTTATACAATTGGCGGAGCGTCGCGGCGGCCTCTAGGGTCCATTCTTCTGCGGATTCGGGATGGATACCGATTGCCGCCTGCATCTCTTCCCAGATCGACAATTGAATGGCACTTCGGCTGCTTGCCAGATCGAAACCGATGCAGAGGAGTCGTGTTACTCCCGCTTCGCGTGCCCGCTGCCTTGCTTCTTCGCGGTCGGAATCGAAATCGAGATGATTCAGGTGACAATGGGTATCAAAAAGTTCCATACTGATAGTATGACACGCGCTTGTGCTATACTGTGTCAACCGCAGAGTTTGGAGCGGTTTTCGGGGTGATTTGGGCTAAAGGAGAGTAGAAAGACGTGGCGACTGTTCGTGTCGACTCTCAGTCGACGTCATTAAACCGCCTCGCAGGGACGGCGCGCTGCGGGCGGCGAACGAAATCGCTCGTCAAGCGGCTGAGACCGGGTGACATTGCCGTGATCGACCATGCAGACCTGGACGGGTTGGCTGCACAGTCTCTGGCCGACTCCCAGGTGTGTGCGGTTGTGAATGCCCAGCCTTTTATCAGTGGCAAATATCCTAACCGCGGTCCGGCAGTGCTGGAAGCGGCGCAGATTCCCCTGTATCAGCTTTCGGACCCGACGCATTTCAGCCGGTTTCGCGATGGGTCGCATCTGATCATCGACGATGTCTGGGGCATCTATCAGGACGATAAACTGACCGACGGGCTGACTCGCTGGGACACTCTTCGTGTGGCGCAGGAAACAGCGTTCGCGCGGGCGAATCTCGGGTCGGAGCTGGAGAAGTTTGCCCGCAACACGCTTCAATATCTGGATTCTGAGAAAGATTTACTGCTGGACCCGACGAATGTCCCCGCGCTCCGAAAATTAAAGCTTTCTGGGAGGCATGCCCTGGTGGTCGTGCGCGGGGAGGGGTACAAAGACGATCTGGCCCTTCTACGTAACTACATGGATGGTGTGCGGCCTGTTTTGATCGCCGTGGACGGGGGAGCCGACGCAGTGCTGGCATTAGGACGCCGTCCGGATATCATTCTGGGCGACATGGACAGTGTTTCCGATGAGGCCCTTCGCTGCGGCGCACAGCTGATCGTTCACGCCTATAAGAACGGTGATGCACCTGGGCTGGAACGAGTTCACGCCCTTGGATTGACGGCCGATACCTTCGCTGTGCCGGGGACCAGTGAGGACGCCGCCCTGCTGCTGGCCTACGAGCACGGAGCGGATCTGATCGTAGCCGTCGGGACACACTCCAATCTGGAAGATTTTCTCGACAAGGGCCGCGCGGGCATGGCGAGCACCTATCTGGTGCGCCTGAAAGTTGGCCCACGTCTGGTGGATGCTCGCGGCGTTTTCAAGCTGTATCAGCCAAATCCACCGTTTTCTGCACTTGTTGGTCTGTTACTCTCGTTTCTGCTGGCGATTCTCCTTCTGCTGCATTTCTCGCCGATGTGGGAAAATCTGGTCGCGCTCGTCCGTATCTGGTGGCGCCTTCATATTCACTGAAGCCGGTTTCTGATTCAAGTCTATTAAAGCCAATTTATGTTAGATGCTCGCTATCACCTTTTTTATCTCATCGCGATCTTTCTCATGCTGAGCTTCGGTATTTTGATCGGGGCTTCGTATTACGGCCCGGTGCAGGTGCGCCAGCAGCGTAAGGCGTTCGACTCTTTGCTGGTACAAACCAACACCGTGGTTCAGGAGCGGAGAGAAGTCCAGGGACGGCTTGATAAAGATGAAAGTGCGCTGGCTGCCTTGCGCCCCGCTGTCGTTCGCGGCAGGCTTACGGGCAAGCGGATTATTCTGGTCCAGACCGGCGATTATGCGGATGCCACCGAAGCGGCGAACACGGCGATTGGCGACGCTGGGGGAGTCGTTGGGGCGATTGTTACTTTGACTCCCAAGTGGGGCCTGCTCCTGCCTCGGCAGCGGCGGGCGCTGCAGAGTATTGCCGGCAGCGCTGACCCGGCGGAGCAGGACAAAGCACTCTCGGCGGCTCTCATTCTTGCCCTCGCCAGCGGTGGTGCCTCAGGCTCGGTTTCTGCATCGACAATTCAGGACATTCAGGAGCAGGGGCTGATTACTGTTTCCGGAGAGCTATCCGATCCATGCGGTTTCTTTGTGATCGTCGGCGGCAGCCGGGAAGACGGTGTGCCGACCGCAGTCGAGGGGCCGCTTCTGGAGGGTTTCAAGGCAGTCCCGGGACCTGTCACCGTCGTCGGCTGCGAGCCTTACACGGTGGCCGCCTCTTCGATACCGACCTTCCAGGCCGCCGGGATCTCCACAGTAGACTGTATCGACTTACCCCTGGGCCAAATTGCTCTCCCCTTCGCCCTGCGCGGCGACTTTGGTGACTATGGGCTGAAGCTGACCGCACATCAGCAGCTTCCCTCCACTTCCGGAGGTAGTCCCGGTCCATGAGCAGTCTCCGCCGCGAAAAAGTCTGTGTTCTCATTCCCGCTTACAACGAAGCACCGCGAATCGGCACGACGATTGCCGCCCTTTGTGCCCGGCCCGAGATCGATGAAGTCATCGTGGCTGACGATGGCTCCTCCGACGGCACAGCGCAGCTCGCCCGGTCTGCCGGAGCGACACAGATACTGACCGTCCCCAATGGCGGCAAAGGCGCGGCGCTCACAGCTGCGTATGCCGCTTCGAAGGGCCATGCCGGTATTTTCCTCCTGCTCGATGCCGATCTTGGGGCTTCCGCTGGTGAGGCGATCAAACTCCTGCCGCTGATTCAGACCGGTGAGGCTGACATGACCGTCGGCCTGCTGCCACCCGATCCGGTATTCGAGGAAACCGGGCAGTCAGGCGGGCGCGGGTTTGTGGTGCGTCTTGCCCGCCAGGGGATTCTTCGCTGCACCGGGGAGACCTTTACGCAGCCGCTCTCCGGTCAGCGTGCCCTGCGGCGCGAAGTCTTGGAGGCTCTCGGGGGTACGTTCGCTTCGGGATTTGGGGTGGAAGTCGATTTGACCATTCGGACACTCCAGGCAGGCTTTCGCGTTCGGGAAGTCGAAACCGAGTTTCGCCACCATGTCACCGGGGGGGACTGGGCGAGTGTTCGCCATCGGGCGAGGCAGTTTCGAGATGTGGCGCGCGTGATACTTTCGAAGCGTTAGACCGAGTTTCGCAGGCTGTCCAGAAATTCCAGGCTTTTCATGTCCCGCTCCAAATGGACTCGAAGGGAACGCCGCAAGGCCAGCCGGGCCTGATCCAGGCTGCGCGGGCCGGCAGCGGGCAAAGCCGCAAGGGCTGCGCTGCCGCCTAGGCCAAGCGCCTCCAGCGTTTGCAGCAGCCGGAGTGCCCCCGTGCCGAGTGCGCTGTGATCCTCATTCGTCTCGGGCCGTGCATGGACCGGGCAAAGAACCCCTCCCTGCGTAATGGAAAGCGCGAACCTTTCTTCTCGTGCAAACTCCCCGGGCACCGGTGCGCGGCAGATACTGCATTCGAAGAGATTGGGTGCATACCCCAGGTCGCCCAGCAGCTGCACTTCGAACCACCGTGCGGCAAGCTCCGGTGGCGAAAGCGTTTCCAGCTGCCTCAGCCCCGACCGTAATAGTTCAAATAGCTCCGGGCTTGGAGCGTGGTCTTCCACGGAATGATTCAGCAGATCCGCCAGATACAGGCCGTGCGCCAGTCGGGGCAATTCATGCCGCAGTGCAGGGAATGACTCCAGCACCTCCACCTGCGTTACGATTTCCAAAGACTTCCCCGAAGCCAGGCCGAACCGGGTGCAGGTCAGCAGCTCAGTCGCCCCGGAGAGCCGCGAGATCGGCTTTCGTGCGCCTTTGGCAATGGCCGAAAAGCGTCCGATCTCCGGGGAGTAGAGCGTCAGGATATTGTCAGTCTCGCTGAAGTGCCGTCGCTGCAAAACAATGGCTGTGGCTGAGTACGCGGGCATAGGAAGATTATACCCGGAACCCATTCCGTCGCAAGATGTGAACTTGCATGCAGCCTCTCGGAACCCACCCCGTCGCTCCGACCCATTTCGGAACCCACCCAGTAGCAGGAACCTACCCAGTAGCAGGAACCCACCCCGCAGCAAGCTGCGACCCTCCCGCCCCTGCTCCCAGGGCCTCGGCAGCGGGTATAACGGGAGGGTGAGTGGGAAGTGGACAGAGTGTTTATCGCTGGAACGAAAAGCTATTTTAAGAGGGCTCTATCAAATAGAGCAAGCTCAACAAAACTTTGCCCGCTCACCCTCCCGTATCGGGAGGGTCGCAGCTTGCTGCGGGGTGGGTTCCTATCCTCCGCGGTGGGTTCCTACGCCACTCGCCGTTGGTAACCGGTGCCGGAGTGACAGCTTTTGGCGTCTGGCTCAGCTCCACTGTGATCGTACCCGGGGTTGCCATCCGCTTCAGCAGGATCAATCGTGTCCGAGCCTGAGCCAGCTGCGTGCGCAGCTCGCGGATTGCTTCCTGGCCGCGCCATTTGGCCTTTGATCCCATCGCCTTCAGCCCTACTTCCGACTTCTGGGCATCGTCCTCCAGCACGCCTTCGGCCTGATTGGCATCGCTTGTCTTCTCCGTGATGTCTTCTCCGTGATGTCTTCCCCTGTGATATTCTTCGATTGTACACTGCCGAGTTTTGCGACCTGAGCGAGAAACGGCTCAAACTGTGTCACCGGAACTTTCACGGTCATCTTCAAGGATTTCAAGCCATCGTCGCCGGTGCTGAGGTTGTTCGCAGCCACATAGCCGCCCACTTCTTTAACCATCGTCGCCACCGCATCACCGGTCGTCTCCGGGTTGGGAACTTGCACTCCAATGCTGGCTTCTTTGTGAGCCTGGCGGAGGAGGTCGGGGTTAGCGGAAGCGCTTCCTGTCGCATCGAACGTTTGGACAGCACCGGAAGTCGATTGGTACCGGCTCTTTGGGCCTTTAATTTGTTTGTATACTTTGGGAAGTCCACTGGCGTCAATACCAGCTTCTTGATCAGAGATTCTGGCGGAGAAGGTGACTGGCTGACCTGATGCCGCGGCACTCGGGCGGGCAGAATCGCTTGCCCGCTGGCGCAAGGCGGCAGTTTCTTGCTTGTCTTTCCGTGACGTATTGTTCGACGAGGCCATACGTGGTGCATCTTCATGTCCCTTCTCGAATTGCGGAAATATCGCAAATCAGGCTATCAATGCCGCGCAGGCGAGGCCCCAGGCGAGGATGGGGGGGGAATATTTATGCAGCAAGGCCTGAGGGAAGCGTAATTATTTCACCAAAAGCCACGGATTAGAAATCCGCGGCTTTATCGACAAATACAAGTGAAAGGCCAGCATCCAGGGGACGCAAGAGATAAACAGAAAGCCACTGCCCCAATCTTAACGTCGCTTCGACGGTGAGCACTCCCCATCCTCAGATTTCTAACCTGTGAATTTTATCTATGCGCGAAATATATTTGCAAGTTTGTTTATAGACAATTGGAAGAATATCGGGTATAGTGTTTTTCATGTCCCATTGGCAACCTTCGCACTTGCTTTTCTGGACAATCACAGGTATCCTCAAGGAGATTTTATGAAATTGATTTCGTCACGCACTGCTGCCGCCCTTTTGACCGCTTCGATGGTCGTTCTTGCTGGATGTTCCCCGCAGAAATCCGCCGACAAGCCGTCGTCGGGTGCCGCCGGATCCGTGACTTTGCTGAATGTCTCGTATGACCCGACACGCGAATTCTACCAGGATTATAATACGGCGTTCGCGAAATACTGGCTGACGAAGACCGGACAGACGGTCACGATCCAGCAGTCGCATGGCGGCTCCGGCAAACAGGCCCGGGCGGTCAAAGACGGTCTAGCCGCCGATGTTGTCACACTCGGGATCGCCACAGACATCAATGTGCTGGCCAAAGCTGGGCTGGTACATGCAGACTGGGCCGATCGCCTGCCGAATGGAAGCGCACCGTACACCTCCACTGTGGTGTTTCTGGTGCGTCACGGGAATCCGAAAGGCATCAAAGATTGGTCTGACCTGGTCAAGCCGGGTGTTCAAGTCGTGACACCGAATCCGAAATCCTCCAGTGGCGGACGCTGGAACTATCTGGCCGCTTGGGGTTATGCTCTAAAGCTTCCCGGAGGCACCCCGGATAAAGCGAAGGCCTATGTTTCGTCGCTCTACAAAAACGTCCCGATTCTCGACACGGGAGCGCGCGGCTCGACGGTGACTTTTACCCAGCGCAATGTCGGTGATGTCCTCGTGGCCTGGGAAAACGAAGCGAAACTGGCCGTGAGCCGCAATGGCGGAGCGGGCAAATTTGATATCGTCTATCCGTCCGTGAGCATTCTCGCCGAGCCTCCGGTCGCGGTGGTAGATAAGAATGTCGACGCCCACAACACGCGCGAAGTGGCGACAGCCTACCTAGCTTACCTCGCCTCCCCAGAAGGCCAGGAGATTGGCGCCAAGGACTTTTACCGGCCACGGCTGAAGGCCGTTGCCGATAAGTACCAGAGTCAGTTTCCCGCCATCACTCTGTTCACGGCACAGTCAGTCTTCGGGAGTTTGTCGGACGCCCAGAAGGTGCACTTCGCCGAGGGTGGCATCTTTGATCAGATCTACGCGAAGCATTAAGCACCGATGTCATGCAGTGTGTCTCTGAAACCGACAAGACATACAACTGAAGAAGCGTGGGAGTAAAATCCTACGCCTCTTTGGCGGGCAAGATAGGAACCGGGCAAGACGTGAGCCGAGCAAGACGTAGGAGTTTACCCCCACGCTTCTTCGGCTCCCGCCTTTGTGGCTTATGCACTTCATCGTCACTCACTTGAGGCGATAGGCGTCACATCAGTTAAGTAAGTGATGCTGCGCAGGGCTTTGGGAACCCACCCCGCAGCAAGCTGCGATCCTCCCGATACGGGAGGGTGAGCCTGTGGTGGGAATGAAGTTCTGCCTATAGTCTGGATGCCTTATCAAGAAGATAAAACCCTGCGGCTGCTCTCCCGCAGACCCTCCCGTTCCGGGAGGGTCGCAGCTTGCTGCGGGGTGGGTTCCGAGAACCTTGTGTCACATCAGTTAAGTAACCTTTATGGCCGTTTCACTTGCACAACCGCAAACTCGCTCATTACCGCCCCGGCGAATTCTGCCGGGGTTTGGGCTGTCTCTGGGCTATACCCTTTTGTACCTGTGCCTGTTGGTATTGATTCCACTCTCGACTGTATTTATTCGGGCGGGGACCCTCAGCCATACTCAGTTTTGGGCAATTATCGACGATCCACGCACGGTGGCGGCTTTCAAGCTGACTTTCGGTGCCTCAGCCCTGGCTGCCCTCGTGAATGCATTTTTTGGCCTGCTCGTCGCCTGGACACTCACGCGCTACTCCTTTCCAGGGCGGAGGGTGATCGATGGCCTGGTCGACCTGCCGTTTGCGCTGCCGACTGCGGTGGCGGGCATCTGCCTGAGCGCTGTCTACGCCGACAATGGATGGGTTGGACGGGTTCTTGCTCCGCACCATATCCACGTGGCGTATACGCAGGCGGGGATTTTTGTAGCACTGGTCTTTATTGGTCTGCCCTTTGTCGTACGAACTGTCCAGCCGGTGCTGCAGGATCTGGAAACGGATGTTGAAGAGGCGGCCGCGAGTCTCGGGGCGACGCGGGGGCAGATATTTGCGCGTATTCTGCTGCCGACGCTTTTTCCCGCTGTGCTGACCGGCTTTACATTGGCCTTCGCACGGGCCTTAGGGGAATATGGATCGGTGATATTTATCTCAAATAATATTCCACTGCGCGGCGAGATCGTGCCTAAGCTAATTATGGACAAGCTGGATCAGTTCGACTATGCCGGAGCGGCCGCGATCGCTGTCATCATGCTGCTGGCATCGTTTGCCTTGCTGCTGCTGATCAATCTCCTGCAGTGGTGGAGCCGCAAACGGCTGGGGATGGCCTAACTTGCGGAGTGAAAAAATAGAGGGCAGCACAATCCGGCCACGTCTGGCCACCGAAGCGCTTCCAATTCGTATCCTGCTGATCTTGGTGACACTGATCTTTCTCGGCCTCTTTTTAGGCCTGCCACTGGCCGCTGTCTTTACCCAGGCTTTTGCCGCCGGCAGCGGCCCGTACTTTGCGGCCCTCAAAGACCCGAACACAGTGAGTGCGATCAAACTGACACTGCTGACAGCGGCCGTTTCCGTTCCGCTGAACGTTCTGTTTGGACTAGCGGCGGCCTGGGCTATCGCGAAGTTTGAGTTCTGGGGCAAAAATCTGCTGCTGACTCTGATCGACCTGCCCTTTGCCGTCTCGCCGGTCATTGCGGGTATGATCTTCGTTCTGCTGCTCGGCAAGTTCAGCCCCCTGGGTGGCTGGCTGGATGCACATCAGATCAAGATCATCTTTGCTGTTCCGGGGATTATTCTGGCAACCACCTTTGTGACATTTCCTTTCGTCGCCCGGGAGCTTTTGCCCGTGATGCAGGCGCAGGGCGTTGAAGAAGAGCAGGCGGCGCTGGTCCTCGGGGCGACCGGCTGGCAGTCCTTCTGGCGTGTCACCCTGCCAAATATCAAATGGGGATTGATCTACGGAGTTATCCTCTGCAATGCCCGTGCGATGGGCGAGTTCGGAGCGGTCTCGGTCGTTTCGGGCAAAATTATGGGGCAGACCAACACACTGCCACTTCAGGTCGAAGCGTTTAACGACGACTACAACTTCGTCGGAGCGTTTGCGGCGGCGTCGCTTCTGGCGCTGCTGGGGCTGGTAACCTTGGTAATCAAATCATTCGTGGAATGGAGAACCGCCCGACATGAGCAGTAAAATATGAGCATAGAAATACGCGGGGTTTCCCGAAACTTCGGCGAATTCGCGGCGCTGAAAGATGTGAACTTGCTGGTCGAAACCGGCGAATTAGTGGCACTGCTTGGGCCATCCGGCTCGGGAAAGACTACTTTGCTGCGCATCATCGCCGGGCTGGAATATCCGACGGCTGGGACGATTTTATTTCACGGCGAAGATACGATTCGCCGTGATGCCAGGAGCCGACAGGTTGGCTTCGTCTTCCAGCACTATGCACTCTTTCGGCATATGACGGTATTTGAAAATATCGCGTTTGGCCTGCGCGTGCGTCCGCGTGCTTTGCGGCCCTCCAAAGCTGACATCGAGGCGCGGGTGATGGAGCTGCTGAAGCTGGTCCAGCTTGAGGGGCTGGCCCAGCGTTTTCCTTCTCAGCTTTCCGGCGGTCAGCGGCAGCGGGTCGCACTTGCCCGCGCCCTGGCTGTCGAGCCGAAAGTGCTTCTGCTGGACGAGCCGTTCGGTGCACTGGATGCCCGTGTCCGTCAGGAGCTGCGCTCGTGGCTTCGGCGGCTGCATGATGAGCTGCATATCACGAGCGTTTTTGTTACCCACGACCAGGAAGAAGCTCTGGAAGTGGCGGACCGAGTGGTGGTGATGAACAAAGGACAGATCGAGCAGGTCGGCTCCCCGGAAGATGTCTACGAAAACCCAGCGAACCCGTTTGTGATGAACTTTCTGGGCAGCGTCAACCTGTTTCACGCACGTATTCACGATGGCGAAGCGCACATTGGCCCATCGTCCGTGCCGGTCACCGCCGCGCAGGATGCTTCTACGATCGGTTATGTCCGCCCCCACGAGCTGGATATCCTGCGGCAGCATAACGGGGAGCCGACCATTGAAGCCGTAATTAAACACATTCATGCCGTTGGCCCGACCGTGCGTATTGAGCTGGCACGCCGTGACAATGGTGAGCTGATGGAGGCCGAGCTGACACGTGAACGCTTCGCCGATCTGGCATTGAAGGCCGGCGAAGAAGTTCACGTGAAAGCCCGTAAACTTCAGGTGTTTACGGAAGACTACTCGATTTAAGAGCTTTGATACTCACGCCACAAAGCCTCGAAGTCACTGACCATCTGTGACAGAACATCGAAGCCGCCCTGCCAGAACTTGGCGTCATTGAGTGTGATCCCAACTTTGCTGATCAGCTCCTGCGGGGTGAGGCTGCCCCCGGCTTCCAGCATCCCCAGGTAGCGCTCGGCAAATGCTGGACCTTCTTTTTTGGACTGCTGGAAGAGTGAAAGTACCAGCAGCTCGCCGAACGAGTAGGCGTAAACGTAAAAGGGCGTTCCAACGAAGTGGCCGATATAGGACCACCACAATCGGTGCTCCTCTCCAAGCACAACGGAATCTCCAAACATTGATTGGATCTCCTGCTGCCAGTAATGACCGAACTCCTCAGTGGTCAGCTCCCCTTTAGTTCGCCGATGCGTATGGACCGCCAGCTCGAAGCGGTACAGAGCTGTCTGCCGCGAGATGGTGGCAATCGCCCCTTCGATCTTCTCGGCATACAGTGCCAGTTTGTCCTTGAGTGAGGCCTGCTTTGTTACCTGCTCGAAGACTAGCATCTCGCCGAATGTCGACGCCAGCTCGGCCAGCGGCAGGGTGCCGTGAAAGTTCAGCAGGGACTGCGACCGCGACAGCGACGCATGCACGCCGTGTCCCAGCTCATGGGCCAGCGTCATCACATCTTTCATACGGCCCAGATAGTTCATCAGAACGTAGGGGTGGGTATCAGGCGTAACATAGGAGCAGAAAGCCCCGCCGTTTTTACCCTGCGTCGCCGGGGCATCAATCCAGTTCTTATCGAAGAACTCAGACGCTCTTCGGCGCATCTCCGGGGAAAAGTCTCCAAAGGCATTCAGCACGATCTTTTGTGCTTCGGGGTACGATACTGTCTCTTCAGTCTCGAAAAGCGGGGCGTAGCGGTCGTAATGCGTGAGCGTATCCAGCCCTAAGATCTCCCGCTTGACGTCATAGTATCGCGCCACGACCGGGTAATTCCGAACCACAGTGTCGACAACCAGGGACACCGTTTCTTCGCTGAGCTCATTCGCCAGGTGGCGGGAAGCCTGTGGGGTGGGGAACTTACGCAGGCGGTCCTGGACATTTTGATCCTCCATCAGGGTGTTGAAGATGAATGTCACGATCCGGCTGTGCTTCTCCAGCCCGGCACTAAACGCTTCCGAAGCCGCACGGCGGGTTTCGCGATCGGTGGACATGGTCCGCGCGATGACCTGTGCCTGAGACAGCTTTTCTCCATCGACTTCAAACGTGGCAGTTCCGGTGGTCTCATCAAACAGCCGGTCGAAGGCGCGTGCTCCGGTGTTTGCCAGTTCTTCCATCAAACGCTCTTCTGTTTCAGAGAGCATATGCGGCTGCGCGGCTCGTACGGTCCCGATATAGTGCTTATACGGCGTGATTTCGGGCGTGTCTAGCAGCGGGTCAATGACAGCATCCGGGATTGCGGCCAGTTCCAGGTCGAAAAATAGCAGCGGCAGTGCCATCTGCGACCCGCGCTCGCGCATTTTCTGCATGAACGCTCCCCGTGCGGCATCGCCGGTCGCAGTCGCAAAAAGCAGCGACGCATAGGTCCCCGGCTTCGCGGCCTCCTGCTGAATATCTTCATATTCCCGCAAAGCCGCGCCCAGTGTCGCCGCCGTGAGACCGGAGACATTAATTTTCCCCTTGAAATCAGCTTCCATCTTCGCGGCACGGGCTTGTGACGATACCAGAGACGCCTCGATGCGTGGATCGTCCATGCCGGAAAATAAATCGCCCAAGTTCCAGTGGACATCCGCCCCCAGATCATCCTCATTGACTATATTTGCCAAAGAAAGTCTCGTTTCATTGTAAGATTTGGCCTATTATACCGCCATAAGTCTGGCAGGATAACATTGTGAAAAAAGTTGCGAACTCTGGCCGACAGTGGGTACAATCAAGGCAGGAGTGCAGTGATGTCAGTCATACAACCGATTTCCCCAAACCCACTGGTCCGCGGTGTGCATCAGACAAAGATCATCCTGGAAATGATCAAGTTCGAGCATACGGTCTTTATGCTGCCGTTTGCGCTGATGGCCGCTGTGATCGCCTCGCAGCATCACTGGCTGGGCTTCTGGCACAAGCTGCCTTGGATCCTGCTGGCGATGGTCGGCGCGCGGTCTTCAGCAATGGCGTTCAACCGCCTCGTGGACCGCGAGTACGATGCCCGAAATCCCCGCACCGCCTCCCGCGCTCTGCCCGCTGGACTGCTTTCGGTGCCGCAGGTGGCATTGTTCACCGTCGTCTCGGCGGCCCTGCTGGTTTTTGCCGCCTATCAGCTGAACCCGCTGGCATTTGCACTGTCGCCGGTCGCGCTGCTGCTGGCCCTGGGGTACTCTTACACCAAACGCTTCACTGCTTTCTCACATTTTTTTCTAGGCCTGGCCCTGGCAGTTGCCCCAGTCGGAGCTTGGATTGCGATCACGGGCCGCATCGACCCGCCCGCTCTCTGGCTCGGGGGTGCGGTCGTCTGCTGGCTCTTTGGCTTTGACATTCTGTATGCCCTGCAGGACACGGAGTTCGATCAATCGAATGGCCTGCATTCGATGCCTGCTAAACTTGGCAATGTCCGCGCCCTGCTTGTCTCGCGACTCTCCCACCTGGTGATGGTCGGCCTGCTGGTCATGGTCGGCCTCTCTGCGGGCCTGGGCATGATATACTACATTGCGGTGGGCCTAGTCGCCCTGATGATCGCCTACGAGCAGTCGCTGGTCAAAGCCGATGACTTATCTCAGCTTAACCTGGCCTTCTTCACACTCAATGGCTATATCAGTGTCGGCCTCTTCGTGCTGACCCTGGCTGACGTTCTGCTGCGAGGATAACCTATGTGCATTCGTATTGGCAGCGTGCCTTATTTAAACGAAAAGCCTTTGACGCGCTGGTTTTCGCACACGGAGGAAGGCCGCGCATCAGGCATAGAAGTCGTCTATGCTGTCCCCTCCGAGCTGGCCCGGCTGCTGGCTTCCGGCGAGATCGCGGCAGCCCTGGTCTCGTCGTTTGAATACTTCCGCACCCCCGGCTACGTTATCGCCCCCGGCGTTTCCATCTCCGGCCAGGACGAAATTGAGTCCGTACGGGCTTTTGCCCGAGTCCCGTGGCGCAAGATTGAATCGCTGGCCTTGGACACGTCGTCTCTGACGTCTGCAGCCCTACTGAAGATTCTGCTGGCCGAGTATTTAGACTCTCATCCGGCGTTCTTTCAAGCCGTCCCGGACCAGAGCGCGATGCTGGCCCAGGCCGACGCCTGCCTCCTCATTGGCGACAAAGGCTGGCTGGCCGACGACGCCGGATTGCTCACCCTCGACCTCGGCCACGCCTGGCGCCGCCACACCGGACTGCCCTTCGTCTACGCCGTCTGGCTAGGCCGCTCAGAAAATCTCACTCCGCATCTCACTCAGTCACTTTGCACCGCCAAAGCCTGGGGCCTGACCCAGTTCAACGAAATTGCCCAGGAAGAGGCCACCCGCATCGGCACCACTGCTGCCCGGTGCCTCCACTATCTTACCGATGTCATGGACTACGATCTCGGCGAGGAGCATGTCCAGGCATTAGAGATGTTCGGTGCTAAAGCCTGGACAAATCGCCTGCTGACCGCTGAGCCGGGAGCCGTGCAGATCGCTGTCGATTGAAAATTGCCCCGTGCTTCTGAAATTTACTCACTTCTTACATTTGTAACTACATAGATTTTTGGTAGTGGCTCAATTTGGTCTGACCGGATCAGAATTGGGTAACAAGAGCCTATTCTGACCCAAACATTGCGCTGTCCCCAGTGCGCCAGCGATCATCTCTACAGCAACGGGCACGCTAAAAACGGCAAACGCCGCTTCCAGTGCCGGGACTGCCACAAGTACAGCCGCCAAGACCCGGGCAGCAATGCCTGCGACGGGAAAACCAAAGCCATGATCCTTGCCGCCTATCACGAGCGGCCTTCTCTGCGCGGGCTGCAGCGCATCTTCGGCGTGAGCCGCAACACGGTCAGTTCCTGGTTAAAAGATAACAATCACAAAAGCCAGTCATCTGC
>JANXMY010000090.1 GCA_025354405.1 Armatimonadota bacterium | reverse complement strand
GCAAGCCCCTCAGTCCCGTAGACATGCTCAAGGCTTACCTGCTGGCTCCTATCGAAGATACTGCCCAGCGGCGAAATGCCAATCAGGTTTGGAAGAAAAACGTCCTTGACCTCATAACCTGGAGCGGCGAGCAGGAGGCGGAACGGGACTCCAACGCGATCAAGGCATGGCTTCGCGCTCAATACGCGGATACCACCCGCGACCGCAAGGCCGGCTCACCCGACAAGGACTGGGAACTGGTCGGGAGCGTCTTCCACCGCTGGGTACGGGACAATCATGCCCGCCTAAGTCTCGGTTCGGAGGCGCAGAGCCTCGCGCTGATGACCACCGAATTTCCCTTCTTCGCGAAAGCGTACCAGCAAATCCTGGAGGCAAGCCGCACTTACAAGCCGGGATGGGAGGCTGTCTTCTACAATGCTCATAACGAGTTCACCTGGCAGAACACCGTCCTTCTTGCGCCGCTTTGCGTCACCGACGACGCGGAGACTGTGCGCCGCAAGGTCGCCGTCACCGCCACGTACCTGGACATCTGGCTGATGCGACGGGTCGTGAACTACGTCCGCGTCGGCTACTCCAGCACGGCCTACACGATGTTTCTGCTCTGCAAGGACATCCGGCGCAAGACGCTCCCCGAATTGGTGAACATACTGAGCGCGAAACTCGGCGCGGACGACGTAAGTTTCGACGGCATCCCTAGCAGGGGGCGAAGCGGGATCGACGGCCTGGGGATCAACCAGTTCAGCCGCCGCTATATCTATCACCTGCTCGCTCGCCTGACCGCCTACACCGAAGCAAAGTCGGGCCGTCCTGACTTGTTCGACCAGTACGTAGACCGGACCAGAAGAAATCCTAACGATATCGAACATATCTGGGCGGACGACTTTGGCCCCTACCAGACAGAGTTCACCTCAGCTCAAGAGTTTCAGGAATGGCGTAACAACATCGGCGGGCTGCTCCTGCTGCCTGCCGATGTCAACCGCAGTCTTCAAGACAAGCCGTTCGCGCAAAAAGCTCCCCATTATGCAAGCCAGAATCTGTTTGCCGCAAGCCTGGAGGGCAGCACGTATCAGCACCAGCCTCAATTTGCCGCGTTCCGCCAGCAAAGCTCGCTGCCGTTCAAGCCCTACGCTGAGTTCGGCAAGGCTGAGCAAAAGGAGCGCGGGGATCTTGTGCGCGGCCTAGCGCACCTCATCTGGTCTCCTGAGCGATTAAATGAGGCTGCCCAATGAAAACAGGATTAGGCACAAAAACAGGATTGAGCGCTGTCGGCCAAGTCGAGCGCAAGACCCAGGACCGCGTGGTTAAGCTATTCCAGCACGCGCTCGGCTACGAGTATTTGGGCAACTGGAGCGATCGGCCCCACAACAAGAACATCGAGGAGCCGTTGCTGCGGGCGTTCCTTAAGAAAACGAAGCACAGCGAGGAGCTAATCAATCGGGCACTGTTTGTGCTGAGCCGGGAAGCCGGGGACACGAGCAAAAGCCTCTACGACCGCAACCGGGCCGTCTATGAGATGCTGCGCTACGGGGTCAAAGTCAGAACCGGTGTGGGCGAGCAGACCCAGACCGTCTGGCTCGTGGACTGGAAACATCCCGACCAAAACCACTTTGCGCTGGCCGAAGAAGTCACCGTCAAGGCCGCCGATGCCGCCGCGCACGAGAAGCGGCCTGACATCGTGCTGTATGTCAACGGCATCGCGCTCGGGGTATTGGAACTGAAACGGTCCACCATCTCCGTGGCCGAGGGCATCCGGCAGAATCTGGGCAACCAGAAGAAAATGTTTATCGAGCCGTTCTTCTCAACGCTTCAGCTGATCATGGCCGGCAACGACACCGAAGGCATGCGCTACGGCTCTATTCAGACCCCCGAAAAGTATTACCTGGCCTGGAAAGAAGACGACGGCACCCCCGAAAATAAGCTGGACAGGCAGCTCAGCCAGATGTGCAGCAAGGCGCGTTTTCTTGAAATCATCCACGACTTTATCGCGTTTGATGCCGGGACCAAGAAGCTGTGCCGGCAGAACCAGTATTTCGGCGTCAAGGCCGCCCAGGAGTTCCTGACCCGCCGCGAAGGCGGCATTATCTGGCACACGCAAGGCTCCGGCAAAAGCCTCACCATGGTCTGGCTCGCCAAGTGGCTGCGAGAGAACCGCCCCGACTCGCGGGTGCTTGTTGTCACCGACCGCACAGAGCTTGACCAGCAGATCGAGACCGTCTTCAAAGGCGTCAGCGAAGACATTCACCGGACTAAAAGCGGCGCGGACCTGATCGCCGCCTTGAACGCCCCCGCGCCCTGGCTGCTGTGTTCCCTGATCCACAAGTTCGGCGGCAAGGAAGACGGCGAGGAGGTGGGGGATGTCAGCGCGTATGCGGACGACATCAAGAAGTCCCTGCCCAAAGACTTCCGGGCCAAAGGCGACCTGTACGTCTTCGTGGACGAGTGCCACCGCACCCAGTCCGGCGAGCTGCACCAGGCCATGAAGGCGATTGTCCCGAACGCCGTCTTTGTCGGTTTCACCGGAACACCGCTGCTGAAGGCCGATAAGCAAAAAAGCATCGAAATCTTCGGGCGCTATATCCACACGTACAAGTTCGACGAAGCCGTCAAAGATAAAGTCGTGCTGGACCTGCGCTACGAAGCCCGCGACATTGACCAGAACATCACCTCCCCTCAGAAGATTGACCAGTGGTTCGAGGCCAAGACCAAGGGACTGACCGACCTCGCGCGGGCGCAGCTCAAGCTGCGCTGGGGAACGCTCCGCAGGGTCCTCTCTTCCCAGGACCGCCTGGAAAAGATCGTGGATGATATCTTGTTCGACTTTGCGACCCGTGACCGGCTGATGAGCGGGCAAGGGAACGCCATGCTCGTCTCCGGCAGCATCTTCCAGGCCTGCAAGTTCTATGAGCTGTTCGACAAAACCGATCTCGCCGGGAAAGTCGCCATCGTCACGTCCTATCAGCCAAC
>JANXMY010000071.1 GCA_025354405.1 Armatimonadota bacterium | reverse complement strand
GCGCCCTCTTTGTCTTGCCGCGCCCTAATCGAATATGCACTGTTCTTTGGGTGAAATGATGAACATTGTATAAAACACAAAGAATAGAGAGAAAACGCAAAGGGCAAAGAGAAGAATAATAGGGCGCGGCAAGCAGCGCCCCTACAGGAAAGGATATAAGAATATTGACAGTACACTCTCGCCATCTTTCACTTGCCTTGCTCCTCGCCCTGCTTTGGGGGATTTCCAGGGGCACATTCGCTGCCACGACCCACGACCTGCTCGGTCCCGGCGGCTGGAGCTTGAGCACTCCGCATCCGAATGACGCCGTTCTGGTAGTCATTCCCACCGCCGTCACGGTCACGGTCCAGACTCCCGCCAATCCCTATTATTTGATTCAGATCACACGGGGCATCCCCGCGGCTGTTCCCAGCGGAGATCGGATCCAGATGCGCTTTCGGGCACGCTCGGCGGCAAAAAATCCGATTCGGGTGACTATCGAGCGCAGCGGGCCGCCCTACGACCCGGTCCTGGATAAGGATGTCACTCTGACCCCGCAGTGGCAGGAATTTACGCTGGTCGGGGACTCCCCTGGCTACGGTCCGGCGGGCATCAATGCGCACTTCCAGATGGGCCGTCAGGCGGGAACGGTGGAGCTCTCCGACATCGCCGTGACCGACATCGGCATCGATCCGGCCATCGCGAAAGCGCGGGCTGCGCTGGCTCCGGCAGTGACGGCGGCCCGGATCGAAAAGTATCGCAAGGGCACCCTGACCGTCTCCGTTCGGGACGCACAGGGCAAACCGGTGCGCGGAGCGGTGGTCAAAGTGACCCAGACGCGCCATGCGTTTCTGTTCGGCTGTAATTTTTTCGGCTTGGACCCCGCGAGCAAGTCGCCCGATCAGATCGCGTATCGGAACGAGTTTGGAGCCCTCTTCAACTACGCCACGCTGCCCTTCTACTGGGGCAGTTTCGAGAGTTCTCAAGGCAATCCCGATTACGCTCACCTGGAAACGATGGCCCGATACTGCGTCGCCCACGGCATCACGCCGAAGGGTCACCCGCTGGTCTGGCATGAAGTCTGGCCCGGCTGGGCACCCAAAGATCCGGAAACTGCTATTCCGCTGCTTAAAGCCCGTGTTTCCGATCTCATCCCACGCTACAAAGAGACCATCCACTACTGGGACGTTTTGAATGAGACCAACAGTGCGGCAAGCTTCAGCCCGGCGAACGGTGAAAGCCGCTGGATACAGCGTGATGGCCCCGCACCGGTTGTCGAAACCGCGCTTGGGTGGGCAAGGGCAGCAGGCCGGGGGATACCCGAGACATATCTGTACAATGATTACGAAACGGGCCCCTCAAATGTTGCCCTGCTCACAGCTCTGCAAAAAGACGGCAGACTGCCCGATGCCATCGGCATTCAGTCACATATGCACAGCGGCACCTGGCCAGAAATTAAACTGTGGCAGGTCTGCGAACGGTTCGCGGTGTTCGGCAAGCCTGTTCATTTCACGGAAACGACGGTGATCAGCGGGCCGGCGCGTGACTACAGCTACACAGCGCCCAATCCCGGCTGGAACACAACGCCCGAGGACGAGGCAAAGCAGGCCGCCTACGTTTCCCGCTTTTACACCCTTCTCTTCAGCCATCCCTCCGTCCGGGCAATCACCTGGTGGGACTTCAGCGACAGCAACTCCTGGATGGGTGCCCCGTCCGGGCTCATCCGAAAAGATATGTCTCCCAAGCCCGCCTACACGCAGCTTCTGAACCTGATCCACACCCAGTGGTGGACGAAAAAAGCTGGAAGGACAAGTGCCCAGGGAAGCTACACGGGCCGCGTCTTTTACGGAGACTATCTGGTGACAGTCACCGGGAAGAGTGGCCGCACCGCCACCCAAACCATTTCTTTCCCGGAAGCAGCTCCGCCGAAAACGCTGGTCGTCAAATTGCCTTAGGCAGGAAACTATTCCGGTCAGCACACTGTTCCACTTTCAGTCCTACTTTCGCAGACTTAAGGAAACAGCATCGTGTCTCATCTTTTTGACCCATTGACCCTGCGGGGCATTACCCTACGAAACCGCATCGCCGTCTCTCCCATGTGCGAATACTCCAGCACGGACGGCTTTCCCACGGACTGGCATCTGGTGCATCTTGGCAGCCGGGCCGTCGGCGGAGCGGGGCTTGTCCTGACCGAAGCCGCGGCGGTCGCACCAGAGGGCCGGATCAGCCCGCAGGACCTGGGCATCTACCACGACGAGCACGTCGAGCCACTGCGGCGCATTACCCACTTTATCGACGAGCAGGGCGCGGTTGCCGGAATCCAGCTCGCCCATGCCGGACGGAAAGCCAGCACCGCCCGTCCCTGGGAAGGCAAAGACGCCGTCCCCGTGGAGAACGGTGGCTGGAGGCCCGTGTTCGGCCCGAGTGCTCTGGCCTTCGACGACGGCTATGTCCTCCCCGAAGCCCTCAGCGTAGAAGGCATTCAAAAAGTCGTTCAGGACTTCGCTCAGGCCGCCAAGCGGGCTGCCGACGCCGGGTTTCGCGTCGCGGAGCTGCACGCCGCCCACGGCTACCTGCTGCATGAGTTTCTGTCGCCCCAAAGCAACCAGCGCACCGACCAGTATGGCGGCAGCTTCGAGAACCGTACCCGGATCGTCCGCGAGACCGTCGAAGCCGTGCGCGCTGTCTGGCCGGAGCAATTCCCTCTGTTCGTACGCCTCTCCGCCACCGACTGGACCGAGGGCGGCTGGGATATTGCGCAGTCCGTGGAGCTCACCCGGATACTGAAACCGCTGGGCGTGGACCTAGTCGACACCTCCACCGGCGGCAACGTTCCCCGGGCCAAAATCCCGGTCGGACCGGGATATCAAGTGCAGTTTGCCGAGCAGATCAAACGCGACACAGGAGTCCTGACCGGAGCTGTCGGCCTGATCACCGATCCGCAGCAGGCTGACGGCATCATTCGGGAGGGAAAGGCCGACCTTGTCCTGCTGGCCCGAGAGCTGCTGCGCGACCCTTACTGGCCGCGCCGCGCCGCAAAGGAGCTCGGAGCTGAGATCGCCGCCCCGGTGCAGTACGGCCGGGCCTGGTGAGCCGTTCTTCCGCCCTGTACTTTTTACGGGTCTGGCTCGCGCTGGGCCTGCAGTCGTTTGGCGGCGGCATGGCCACCCTTGCCCTGATTCGCCGTGCGGCGGTCGAGCAGGAGCAATGGGTCACGGAGGAAGAGTTCACCCGGTTCTGGTCGCTGGTACAGCTTGCCCCCGGCATCAACCTGCTGGCCTTGACGGTACTAATCGGGCGCAAAGTTGGCGGCGGGCTGGGGATCTGCTTGGCACTGCTCGGCCTGCTGCTGCCGAGTGTCGGGGTCACGGTTCTGCTGACGGCTTGCTACACCCGAGTTCAGCACGCAGCGATCGTCCATGCGGTCCTCAGCGGCGTCATCCCGGCCATTGTCGGCCTTGGCCTCGTCACAGCCTGGCAGATCGCACGTCCGCCGCTGGAACAAAGCCGCCGCGCAGGCCGCAGCAGTGTTGGTCTCAGCCTCGTGCTGCTGCTGGGAAGCAGCCTGGCCGCCCGGCTGGGACATCTCCCGGTGCTGGTCATCTTAGGCACGGCAGGCAGTACTTACGCCCTCTGGAGCAGCTGGAAAAACCGGAGATCGGGTGCTGCTCATTGAACGTCCCCCTGTACTTCTGGCTGTTTCTGAAGGCGTCCCTCTTCTCAACCAGCGGCATGGGCAACCTTCCCAGCCTGCACAGCGACCTTCTGGCTCGCCACTGGGCCACGGAGCGTGAGTTTGGCGAAGCGCTGACAATCGGCAGCGTGTCACCGGGCCCGACCGGCCTCTGGGTCATCAGCCTGGGCTACCTCACGGGCGGGCTGCGCGGTACCCTGCTGGCCCTGCTCGCGGTTCTTCTGCCACCCCTGCTCATCCTCGGAATCGAACAGCTTTACCGCCGCGTTCAAAACCATCCCGCCGTCGAAGGCTTCGTCCACGGCCTGGGGCTGGCAGTCGTGGGAATCTTTCTCGTCGCCCTCTTCGGCATTCTCGCGAGTGCGGGGATCAACACCCGCAGCATCGTCATCCTGCTGGCCGCGATAGGGCTGGCTGCGACAAAGCGGGTGCCGGTGCTGGGGATCATCGGGCTTGCGGGTGTCGTGGGCGTCGCATGGCGAGGATAAACACGCCAAGCCCCAGCAGCAGTCCGAGCGAAATCATCGAAGACGCTTCCGGCACCGCCGGAGCCGTCGGTGTTAGCAGGAAGGCATCCAGCTCTCCGCTACTGCCAAAGCCGTATCCGACAATGTCACCGGAATTGCTGATACCTCGCGCACTCGACAGCGTAAAGCCCGAGCCGGGGGCGACCAGCGTGTTCAGGTCCGTCATCACGCCATTAGCGAAGATAAAAGCATCCACTCCACCACCTGCCGTGTCGGATTGCCCGACGACCTGCCCGCTGTCGTTGATCCCAAAGCCGCCGCTGTTCGTCCCGCCGAGTGTGCCGATATCGTGGATCGCACTGCCGTTTGCTCCGGTGATAAACGCATGGCTCGCGGCATTGTTGGCCGTGTTCGCATCACCGGCCACCTGTCCGCTGAAGTTGACCCCGCGGGCATAGCTGCTGGTCCCCCCGAATGTCCCCAGGTCCGTGAGTACGCCGCCGTTCACGTCCGAGAGAAACGCATGATAGAAGTGGCTCGTATTCAGGGCAATCCCCGCGACCCGCCCGCTGCTGTTGACACTGTACCCGGTACTGCTCGTCCCGCCGAATGTTCCTAAATCCTTCAGCACGCCGCCGCCGGCTGCCGACAGGAACGCATGGGTTGCGAGGTTTCCGCTCGTGTCGGCGTCCCCGACGACCTGCCCGCTGTCATTGACTCCATAGCCATGACTCGCGGTTCCGCCGAGGGTGCCCAGGTCTTTGAGCACACCACCATTTGGACCCGACAGAAATGCATGCTGCGTCGCGTTGTCCGCCAGGAAGCTGGTCCCGACCAATTGCCCGCCCGCGATGACCCCGTTGCCGGAGCTGCTCGCGCCGCCGAGTGTCCCGATCTCCTGAAACCCGGTCCCGTTCGGCCCCGACAGGAATGCCCGCGTGCTGCCCCCCGTCAACACTTGTCTGACTACCTGACCGCTGTTGTTGACACCCATGCCGAAATCGAAAGAACCGCCGAACGTCCCCAGGTTCATCAGCGTGTAAGCCGGAGCCGCATGCGTCTGCATAGGAAATATCCCAACCGTTAGAACTGTCAGGGGAAACAGAGAAAGACGGATAAAATTTAGCCGGAAAGTGTTCATAATCAATCGCCTTTCGTAATCAACTCGCATAGTGTATTCGGCGACCGTTAAAACAGCGTTAAATGGCTGTGGTGAAACACACAAAAAAGCCCTGCCGCCGGTGAGGGCAGCAAGGCAGTGAGCAATTTCCTGAACATTGGGTTAGGGGCGAACGCTAGACCTCTTACGCCGCACTGCAACTGCAAAGCCGCCCAGCGTCAGCAGCAGGCCCAGCGAGATGACCGAAGACACCTCCGGCACGGCCGGAGCATTCGAGGTCAGCAGAAAGGCACGCGTGCGGTCTGGGGAACCCGAAGTATACCCGACGATGTAGCCCGTGTTGCTGATCGCCGTTGCCGACGTCAGGTAACTGGTACCCAGAAAGCCCGACGGGATCAGCGAGTTCAAGTCGGTCATCACCCCATTCGAGAACAGAAACGCATGGGTCTGCCCATTGGCAAGGGTCGCGCTCCCCACCACCTGCCCGCTGTCGTTGACGCCTAAAGCACTACTGGTGGTGCCGCCGAGCGTGCCCAGATCGCGCAGTACACCGCCGTCGAGCGCGGACAGGAAAGCATGGCTGGCCCCAGCGGCGGTCGTCGCGTTTCCCGCGATCTGACCGGAGGCATTGATTCCATGCGCGAAACTGGTCGTCCCGCCCAGCGTTCCCAGATCCCTCAGCGGACCGCCGTTCGCCCCGGAAATAAACGCGTGAAACGCGCCGCCGGCGATGCTGCTCTCCCCAATCACCTGCCCCGCGGCATTGACGCCCCGGCCCACACTGGACGCTCCGCCGAGTGTCCCCAAATCGTGCAGCGTGCCGCCGTTGCCATCGGAGAGAAAGGCATGGTGTGCCCGGCTGGCGATCTCAGCATAACCGGTGACCTGCCCGCTGTCATTTAATCCAAACGCCTCGCTTTGCAGCCCGCCCAGTGTTCCCAGGTCTTTCAGCATCCCCGGCGTACCGACCTGGCCCGGCACTATGCTGCTCAGCTCGGACAGGAAGGCATGGTCGTAGAGAGGGGCATGGTTCCCGGTGTCATGCATGATATACGAAAGACCGGCAACCTGCCCGCGGGTATTGACCCCGTAGCCTACCGCATAATCTCCGCCGAGCGTCTGCAGCTCATAAGTAGAATAGGTTTTGTCGCTTTGAGCCGTCGCCAGAAACGCGCGATAATTGACATCACCCGTTGTGTACGTCTGCCCCGTCACCTGCCCGGAGGCATTGACCCCATACGAAAAGTTGACTCCCCCGCCGGACGTCGGAAATATCGTCACCGCGTAGGCGGACGTGGAAGTCGCCGCGTGGGCGGCAAAAGGGGCCAGAGCGGTCAGCCCGAGCAGGGCGACCGCTGCGATTTTGTGGGATTTCTTCTGCCGCGACCCGACAATCACTCCGCCAAGACCCAATAGCAATAGTATGCTTAGTGAAGCCACCGACGATACTTCCGGGACTGCTGGGATTTTTGGGGTCAGCAGGTACGCAAACTGACCATTACCGGCATCGAGTCCATAGCCTGCGATATAGCCGGTATTACTGATGCTTTGGGCGGATGTCAGGGTGAAGGCGGACGTTGGCGCGATCAGGCTGTTCAAATCGGACATCACACCGTTGGAGAACAAAAACGCGTGATCTTTACCGTTTGCCAGCCCCGCATCACCGACCACCAACCCGCTGTTATTGACGGAATGGGCCTTGCTGTTCGCTCCGCCCAGGGTGCCCAGGTCGGTGAGGGTTCCGCCGTTCAGCCCCGAAAGGAACGCATGATACGTCTGGTTTCCCGTCACATAGGAGTAGCCGGCGACCCGCCCCCCGTCATTGACATCATAGCCGATGCTCAGCGTCCCGCCGAGCGCTCCGAGGTCCTTCAGCACGCCGCCATTCGCTCCCGAGAGAAACGCGTGGGATGTCTGCACGGCCGTGGTGGCGTATCCTGTGACCTGACCGGTCGTGTTCACCCCGAACGCTTCGCTGAAAGTCCCGCCGAGTGCCCCCAAATTGTGCAGTGCTCCGCCGTTAACATCGGACAGAAACGCATAAAAATTCGAGCTGCTGTCCGCCGCGTAGCCAGCCACCTGCCCGCTGTCATTGATGCTGTACCCTTCGCTGACACTGCCGCCGAATGTCCCTAGGTCCTTCCGCCCACCGCCATTTGAGGCGGTCAGAAACGCGTGTGGGGTACTGACACTGGTCGTGAAAATGCTTCCGGCTACCTGGCCGCCCGTGTTGACACCGAAGCCGAAGGTTTGGCCGCCGCCGCCCCCCAATCCGCTCAACACCCCGCCGCCGGGTGCCGTCAAAAAGGCGCGTTCGCCGCTGGACGTATTGCCATGGCCCGTCACCTGCCCTGTGTCATTGACCCCGGTGCCGGAGTACTGAGACCCGCCGAGCGTCCCCAGAACGGTCAGCGTGTAAGCCACTGGAGCCGCATGAGCGGCGAGGGGAATAAAAGCAGCGAGACCGGTGAGCGCGAGAACGCCTCCGAGGTGTACGCGAGAAAAAAGAGTGGAGTGCATAAGTATATCCTTGCTGTAGTATTGAAAAAGCTTCGATCAGCCGAAGTCATTCTACTGCAAGAATCAGCTCGGTGCTGTGAAGCAGCTCACAGGCACAAAAATAACTTGGCCGGCTGCATTTCACACCCTCCGCATTCTACGCCGCAACGCGACACTCAGACTGCCCAAAGTCAGCAGAAGGCCCAGCGAAATCACCGAAGACGCCTCCGGCACAGGGCTGGTGATCGGTGTCAGCAGGAAGGCGCGAGACTGACCGCCGCTGTTGGTACCGTATCCCGTGATAAAGCCCGTGTTGCTGATACTCGTCGCCTGGTTCAACGTAAGGTCAGAGCCAGGCGCAATCAGGCTGTTCAAATCAGTCATTACCCCATTCGCGAACAGAAACGCATGAGTCGAAGCATTGCCTTTCACATCAGCGAAGCCGACGACCTGGCCGCTGTCGTTGACCCCATAGCCATAGCTATTACTTCCCCCCAGCGTCCCCAGGTCTTGGAGTGCCCCACCGTTCGGCGCGGACAAAAAAGCATGAGTGACAGTATCGCCGGCTAAGGAAGCGTCGCCGGTGACCTGCCCACTGAAGTTGACGCCATTGCCAACACTGGTATTTCCGTTCAGCGTCCCCAAATCTTTAAGTGCTCCGCCGTTCGGCGCGGACAAGAAGGCGTGATGAAATTGGCTCGTATTCAGTGCGTCCCCCGCCACCTGCCCCGCATCGTTGACGCTAGCCCCAACACTGGTACTTCCTCCCAGCGTCCCCAGGTCTCTCAATGCCCCACCGTTCGGCGCGGACAAGAAGGCATGAGTGCCAGTAATGCCGTGCAAGTTGGAATAGCCGGTGACCTGACCGCTGACGTTGACACCAGAACCAGCACTGTTGTTTCCGCCTAATGTCCCGAGATCGGTGAGTGCCCCGCCGTTTGGCCCGGACAAAAACGCATGAGACGTAATGTTGCCTGTCACATCGGAGACTCCGGTGACCTGTCCGGCGTCGTTCACCCCATAGCCAGCCGTGCTCGTTCCGCCGATCGTCCCCAGGTCTTTGAGCACCCCGCCGTTCGCACCCGACAAAAACGCATGACCCGAATTGTCGTTTGCCTGGTACACATATCCTGCGACCTGTCCGCTGTTGTTGACTCCGTATCCAAAACTGTTGGATCCCCCCAGCGTCCCCAGGTCTTTAAGTGTGTAGGACGGTGCCGCGTGCGCGGCGAGAGGAACAAAGGCTGTCGTCAGACTGAAAAGAGAGAAGGAGGCTAGTCTAAAAAGAGTGATTCGAGAATTGTACATAACAAAATACCTTCCGTGCCGTGTCTTGTGTACCTTGAGTATGACGGTCATCCGTTAAAACATCGTTAAATATGGGCTGGCTGAAAGCAATATTGTCGAAAACCTCGTACATTTTCGGTGATTTGCGACAGAGATAAACAGCCCCGCCGCAATTCACAGCAGCAAGGCCAAGAAGGGAGATCGTTTCCTCACACCGCTCCCGCCCCCACTTCCGGCAGCCCCAAATAGCTCCGTATCCATGGCTCTCCCGGCGCGACCACCTTCCCCGCCACGAGGTCTGTGATCAGTTTGCCCGTCGTCGCCAGACGAACATCGTCCCGTTCGCCCAGGTGAAACGTCGGCACAGGGGTCCCCAAGGGGAAGTTATAGGCCACCAGCCGGGCCAGAAGCTGGGCGTTCATCACCGTCTCCTCCAGGTCGCGCTGGATCTTGCGCAGATAGAAGCCGAGCACATCCTGATGCACGCTGCCCAGCGCGTACGTCGCCCCGCTGCCTGTGCCGTCTGTGGTCAGAGTCTGGCCGAGAATGCTCTTCGCAATGGCCCGGTCCAGGTACTCGATTGCCTCCTGAAAGCCCGCCGCCTGAGCGCGGGACGTTTCCAGCAGGGCCAGCTTCATGTCCGACGGCAGCACCACCGCACTCTCGTTATGCACCTGCGCCACAATCGCCAGCAGCTCCCGCTGCTGCTCCGTCCCGTAGCCGCGCCCCGCGTCGTAAGAGCCGGTAATTGTCGGCAGACCGAACTTTTCCAGATACTTCGCCCACCAGCGCAGCAGCTGCTGCTTAACAAACCACGCTTTGTACGCCCCCGCCAGATCACTTCGCCCAAGAGGGTTCTCGTACTCCGGTTGGTAGCTGTAGCGCAGGAACTTGTCCGGCGGATAGACCCCGCCGAGTGCGCCGCGCAGCCCGGTGACATTGGCGAAGGCATCCGTCTCGAAGAGAAACAGGCCGGGGTCCTTACTTTTCAGCGACTCTAAGCCCACCATTCCTGCGTACGGCCCGCCTCCGATCAAACAGTAATTGATCTCCAGCAGCGAAACCCCGAGGGCCAGCGCATCCAGCGAATCGTAGAGCGCGTCCAGAATGCTTCCATTCATATTCGTCAAAGCCGCCCGGACAAACCCCGCCGCAGCCAGGTCGGCAGGCGACTCCGACGCCGCATGCACGGACCAGCCCTGTGAAAGTGCCGCGAACTTCTTCGTCGAAAGACACGCCTTGACCTGCGGGTCCTGGAGCATCTTTCGATAGATCGCATAGCTGCCCTCGCCGCCCGGCAGGCCATCGCCGGGAAACGCGACCGTGTGCAAAGCACCGAGCAGAGAAACTTCTTGTGCCGGAGCCAGCTCCTCGAAGATCGGGCGAAGCGGCTTCTTACGCCCGATCAAAGACGAAAAGTTCAGTTTCATGGTCGCACCGCCAGCACGTACACATCCGTCGTCTCCGCACTCAAGATATGCGAGAGAATTGGGCGGCTGCCCGGCCCATGCCCGCTCCAGCTCTCCAGTGTCCGCCCATTATGCACCAGGTAGACATGACCAATCCGGTGATACGTCGAGGGCCGAATAAAGCCGATCCGGGTCAGACCATCCTGCAGGCGACAGGCCGCAAAGGCACTGCGCTTCAAGTCATGCGCCGCGCACCAGTCGTTTTGATTGGCCGACCCGTCCGGCAATATCAGCCGACCCTCCGTCGCCACCGCCACCACCGCCCGCACCCACCCGGAGCAGTCAATCTCCCGGTAATCCGGCGGAACCGCCAGCAAATCCTCTGCCTTCGCCCCCAGCGCATAACTGATCCCCTGAGCCAGGCAGCTCCCTAAATACCGCCGCATCCGCTCCGTATCCAGCGCAACGCTGTGCCAGGGATATCCCTGTGTCGGCGGCAGCAGGGCAGGGGACAGCAATTCTCTCTCTAATGTCAGCATCATTTGTTTACCTTTCGTATTGACTCGCTCCCCACTCCGTGCCTTCCCGTTTCGGGAGGGCCGACGCTTGCG
>JANXMY010000048.1 GCA_025354405.1 Armatimonadota bacterium | reverse complement strand
ACCCACGTCCTCTGGAACAACTTTGACGGCACCGCGTCGATCTGGAACTACGACCCCGCTGCCGGCACCTACACTTACAAAAACTACGGACCCTACACCGGATGGACCGCCAAAGCCATCGCCGACGGCGGAACGGACGGCACGATGCGGGTGCTGTGGACGAACACGCTCGGAAAAGCCTCGATCTGGAGCCTCGACAACAACACCGGAAAGTTTGTCTCCCATGACTTCGGCCCTTACACCTACTGGAATGCAACTGGTATCTCGGTCGGGGCCAACGGCACCACCCACGTGCTGTGGAAAAACTACAATGGCACGCTCTCCCTCTGGAACTATGATGCAATTTCCGGTGGGTTCAGTTACAAAAACTACGGACCCTACGCGGGATGGACGGCCAAAACCATTGCAGATGCGCCCGACGGCAGCATGCGAGTGCTTTGGACAACGGCTCTCGGGCAGACTTCGCTTTGGAGCCTCAACAACAACACCGGGCAGTTCGTGTCACACAACTTTGGTCCCTACACCGGCTGGACAGCCACGGCCCTGTCAGTCGGGGCCGACGGCACGACCCATGTCGCCTGGGATGATTTCTATGGAACACTATCCCTCTGGGATTACGATGCGATCGCCGGCACTTCCACCTACAAAAACTATGGGGCGTATGCAGGCTGGACGGAGACTGCCATTGCGGACTCCCCCGACGGCACGGCGCGTATGCTTTGGACCCACGTTCTCGGGCAGGCTTCGCTGTGGAGCCTCGACACTGTGAGCGGGCAGTTCGTGTCGCATAACTTTGGCCCGTACACAGGCTGGACAGCAACGGCGCTCTCAGTCGGCCACTGACACGCAGGGCTGCGATGGACCTTCCTGTCCATCTGCTCTCACCGGACATCCGGTGCCTCCTACAGAGAGACGATAAGAAAGCCCCAGCAGACTATCTGCCGGGGCTTTTGTCACTTCAAAGACAAGCGGCTACGAAGAGGCAGCCGGAGTCTTCGCTTCGGCCTTGGTTTCCGATTTCGGCTCTGACTTGGCCTCGGGCTTTGATTCCGACTTGCTTTCGGAACTTGCCAATTCACTCTTCACCGGCTCGGATTTCGCCTCGCCGCCAGACTCGGATTTCGACGTTTCCGAAGACGAGCCTTTCGAGCTGCCACCGGATTTTGGAGCGTAATCGTTGACGTAAAAACCGGAGCCTTTGAAGGAGATTCCGACGGGGTAGATACGTTTGCGGAGCTTGCCGCCACAGGTGTCGCAGGTGGTCAAAGCGTCGTCTTTAATACTCTGAATTGTTTCAAACTGATTGTCGCAGGACAGACATTCGTAGCCATAGGTCGGCATAGGACAGTGGTACCTCGCTCGTTGCATGTTATAATAGATGTGTACTACACTATTATAACACAAATCCTCAGAAGGACGGTTCCCAGCCTTGACGATCCCTGCTCTTGACACCCTGACGACGGAAGCGATCGACCCGGCACAGGCCGATCTGGACCAGCTGAATACCGAGACCCGGCTCCGAAGAATCAACGCCGAGGACGCCAAAGTCGCTGCCGCCGTGGAAGTCGAAATCCCGCAGATCGCCGCCGCCGTTCAGCTTGCCGCGTCGTCACTGCGTCGCGGAGGCCGGCTGATTTATCTCGGCGCAGGCACCAGCGGACGTTTAGGCGTGCTGGATGCGTCGGAGTGCCCGCCGACCTTCGGGGTCGCTCCGGGTAAGGTCGTCGGCCTCATCGCAGGCGGGCTGGGTGCCATGTTTCAGGCCGTGGAGGGAGCGGAGGACGACCCGCAGCTCGGCGCCTCTGCGATTGCTGAAGTCGATGTGACCGACCTCGACACCGTGGTAGGCATCAGTGCTTCCGGTCAGGCACCGTTTGTGCTGGGGGCGATGCGGGAAGCCAGGGCACGCGGGGCGGCCACAGTCGGCCTCGCCACGAACCGGCCCTCGGCCCTTGAGTCGGAGGCAGACGTGATGATCGCCCCGGTGGTCGGCCCGGAAGTCCTCGCCGGATCTACACGCCTGAAAAGCGGCACGGCGCAAAAACTGGTGCTGAACATGATTTCGACGGGGGCGTTCATCGAGATCGGTAAGACCTACGGCAACCTGATGGTGGATGTCCAGGCCACGAACAGCAAGCTCCAGGCCCGCGCCGTCCGCATCGTCCGCCATGTGTCGGGTGCTTCCGCAGAAGAGGCAGAAAAGGCTTTGCAGGAGGCAGGCGGCTCCGCCAAAGTCGCCATCGTCCTGCTGCACCGCGCTCTAGGTGCCACAGATGCCCATCGGCATCTCGACGAGGCCAGCGGCTTTCTGCGTGCTGCGCTTCGGGTATGATGGGAGGGATATGATGGAAAGCGCTGGGAAGAAAATCTGGTGACGACTGAGGCTGATGGGGTGCGCCCCAAAGCGTAGGAGTTTACTCCCACGTCCTACTCATACCGCTTTGAGCGATTCATACGACAAAGCCGAAAGCTCCCTATGTTCCCTAAACCGCTTCTCGCCATAATTGGTCGTATACTTGCCACCCTCTCGACCGTGCTGATACTCGTCGGTGCGGCGGGCATCGTTGCCGGGACACTCGGCCCCTGGGCGACTTTCCGGGTATTCCATAATATCGAGATAAACTTGCCCGGCATTATTTTCCTCGGAGGAGGGCTCTGTCTCTCCGTCGCGGCTCTGGTCTTTCTGGGTGCAAGACGCTCGCCTCTTCTCTGCCTGGCGGGTGCGCTGGCCGTGCTGTTCTGGAGCGGCGAGGCGCAGAAGCGGGTTCCTGAGCGGGTTAAGTTTCAGCTTGCCGGGTCGCAGCTCGTCCTCGCCTCGACGGTCAATCGCCTGCTGGATCAGTTCCACATTCCGGATATTGAAGTCGCAAACTTTGGGACAAAGAACTCGGAATTGCTGGGGGAGGGCCTCGACTGGACACTCAAAGGGGCTAACGTGCTGCTGCTGGGGAGTCTGGTGGGCCTGCCCGTGGATCCACTGGCAGTGTGGATATTTCGGCGGACCGCCCGCGTTCGCTGCTGCTTCTGCGGCGTCAAGTGGCTACTCTCCCGGTCAGCCCGGTTTTGTCCGAGCTGTGGGGAGTCGACGCTGCCCTCTTCGTGGCGCCTTTGCCCGGGGTGCGGAACAAAGGCAAAGAAAAAAGATCAGCACTGCGTTTCCTGCGGCACGGCGATTGTCTCAGAATCATAGGATCGCGCGTGGTACGCTGTTTTGAGCCACGGATTTGAGTCACGGATTGGAAATCCGAGGCTGGGGAAAGCCCACCGTCGGAGCGACGTTCAGACTGTCATGCGCGGCCTAATACTCTTGACTTGCGTCCCCGGGACGCTGGGAACTTTCCAGCCTCGGATTTCCAATCCGTGGCTTGTATTTTTGCTGTGAGCGGAATGAGTCAATCCAGCTTAGCGATAAATCTCCATACAGGTCTCTTCCCAGTAATCGGTGAGGCTGCGATGCTCGAAGCAGTTCTCGTGCGGCTGCACCAGCACTTCTTCGCTCGTCTTTTGCGAGAGGATTCGGCAGCGCCAGACCGCCGCGGTCTGCGTCCCGGTGGGGGCCGACAGATAAACACGGTCTTTATGGCGGCAAGTAGCACATTCGTGCTGAATGGTAGTGTTTGAGGCCGCGGTGGGCCGTTCTAAAAGTTCCAGGGTCATAAACATCTCCCTATTTCGTAATTTAGACTGCTAGTTTTACTGTACCTTATTCCCACTATATTTTTATATAAAACTTTGTTAAGTTTTGATTAAGCTTTCGTATCCCTCCGATTCTACGCCGGGAAGCCCTTCTCAGGTATAATAATCACACTATGTCAGAGAACTCATCCGATCACCAGAAAACTATCCGCAACTTCTGCATTATCGCTCACATCGACCACGGCAAATCCACCCTGGCCGACCGGCTGCTGGAGTTTACCGGAACCGTGCAGCGGCGGCATATGCAGGAGCAGCTCCTTGACTCGATGGATATCGAGCGCGAGCGTGGCATTACCATTAAAATGGCAGCGGTTCGGATTAACTACAAAGCCCATGACGGCGTGACTTATGAACTGAATCTGATCGATACGCCGGGCCATGTGGACTTCACTTACGAGGTCTCCCGCTCGCTGGCCGCCTGCGAGGGGGCAGTGCTGGTCGTGGATGCCGCCCAGGGAGTCGAAGCGCAGACACTGGCCAATGTTAATCTGGCACTTAACAATAACCTGGAGATCGTCCCGGTCATCAACAAGATCGACCTGCCCGCCGCCGACCCCGACCGCGTGGCCGAACAGATTGAAGAGGTCCTGGCGATCGATGCCACTGAAGCCATCCGGGCGTCGGCCAAAGAAGGCATCGGCACAGAGGAGATTCTCGAGTCCATCGTCCGGCGCGTCCCGCCCCCGCGCGGCGACGTCGACAAGCCCCTGCGGGCACTCATCTTCGACAGCCATTTCGATGCCTATCTAGGCGTCGTGGCCTATGTGCGCGTCGTGGACGGAGAGGTAGCCCCAGGCACTCAGATTCGGGCAATGGCTTCGGGCAAAACATTTGATGTCACCAGTGTCGGCATCTTCTCGCCGCGCATGAAGGCGGTTGACAGGCTCTTGACCGGCGAAGTCGGCTACATCACGGCATCGGTTAAGACCGTCGGCGACTGCCGCGTGGGGGACACGCTAACCGTCGCCCAGAACGGGGCAACGCAGGTACTGGCAGGCTACCGCCAGGCACTCCCGGTGGTATTCTGCGGCCTTTATCCAGTGGACAGCAGCCAGTACCCCGATCTGAAAGAGGCGCTGGGCAGACTGCAGCTCAACGATGCCGCGCTTACGTTTGAGCCGGAATCGTCGGCGGCCCTGGGCTTCGGCTACCGCTGCGGCTTTCTAGGGCTACTCCACCTGGATATCGTGCAGGAGCGCTTGGAGCGTGAGTTTAATCTGACCCTGATCGCAACCGCCCCGAGCGTCATCTATAAAGTGCATTTGACCGACGGCGAGACCATCGAAGTGGACAACCCGGCAAACCTGCCGCCGCCCTCCGAGATCGCCAGCATGGACGAGCCCTATGTGACCGCCAGCGTGATCATCCCCGCAATCTATGTTGGGGCGGTGATGGACCTGGCCCGCGAGCGTCGCGGCATCTACATCAAAACCGAATACCCGGCCAAAGATCGCGTGATGATCTTTTACAAGCTGCCGCTCAACGAGATTTTGATGGACTTCTTCGACCAGCTCAAGTCTCGCACCAAAGGCTATGCGTCGTTCGACTACGAGGTTAGCGGCTACGATCCGTCGAACCTCGTCAAGCTGGACATCAAGATCAACGACGACCCGGTGGACGCCCTCTCGTTCATCACCCACCGGGACAAGTCCCAGGAGCGGGGCCGGCAGCTGGTAGAGAAGCTCAAAGAAGTCATCCCGCGCCAGCAGTTCGAGATCAAGATCCAGGCCGCCATCGGAGCCAAAGTCATCGCCGCCGAGCGCATCTCCGCCCTCCGCAAGAACGTCATCGCCAAGTGCTACGGCGGGGACATCAGCCGCAAGCGCAAGCTGCTGGAAAAGCAGAAAGAGGGCAAGAAACGGATGAAGAGCATCGGCAGCGTCGAAATCCCGCAGGAGGCCTTTATGAGCGTACTAAAATTGGGGAGTGATTAGAGCCTATCCTGATAGGCTGTGATTGTGGTAAACTCTTGGCATGAGCGATCAATCCATATCTCTGTCTGAAGCCTCCGCCATATCTCTGTCTGAAGCCTCCGCCATATCTCTGTCTGAAGCCCCTACGAAAGTCCCCGTGCGCCGGGATTGGCGTATGCCGGATGAGCTGTGGGAGCGGCTGGAGCCGCTCCTGCCTGTTTTCGTGCCCAAGCCGCATCCCCTGGGCT